>NZ_JAMBDT010000139.1:0-10525 GCF_025143765.1 Gordonia sp. p3-SID1431 | reverse complement strand
TCGGGCCTGACTCAGCTGTCGGTCCAGACCGGCTTCCGCTTCTGCAGGAACGCCGACATACCCTCCTGCGCATCGCAGGTCATCGCATTGGTCGCCATCGTCTCACCCATCTCGTCATACGCCGCCGACTCGTCGAGCTCGACCTGCCGGTAGAACGCCTGCTTGCCGATCGAGACGGTCCGCGCGCTCGACCCGGCGATGTGCAGAGCCAGCTCCCGCACCGAGTTCGCGAGCTCGTCGTCGTCGACGACACCGCTGAGCAGCCCCCAGTCCGCGGCGGTCTCGGCGCCGATGGGTTCGCCGGTGAGCAGCATGTGCATGGCGCGTTTGCGTCCGATCGCGCGGGACAGCGCGACCATCGGAGTCGAGCAGAACAGCCCGATCCGCACACCCGGCGTGCTGAACCGCGCGCTGCGTCCCGCGACCGCCAAGTCGCACGTCGCGACCAGTTGACACCCCGCCGCGAAGGCCATGCCGGCGACTTCGGCGATGACGGGCTGTCGCACCTCGTGGACCGTCCGCATCAGTTCCGTGCACGTCGCGAAGACGGCCCGCTCGTCGTCGAGGGTCCGGTCGACGAGTTCACCGAGGTCGTGCCCGGCGGAGAACGCGGGTCCGAGCGCCCGGATCACGATGACCCGCACGCGCGGATCGTCGTCGAAGTCCCGAAGCGCGGCGGTGATGGCGCGCATCGTGCTCGTGGACAACGGGTTACGACGCCGCGCGTCCCCCAGTGTGATCACCCCGAGTGGTTCGGCGATCTCCGTCGACACCGCCTCGTGCAGGATTTGTTCGGTCATGCCCCGACACTATGCAGTGCCGCGGGAATACGACGTCGGATCGATCGTTGTGTCTCGTCGTGACCAGTACCGAGCTCTTCGAACCGATCACCCTCCGCGATGTCGCGATCCCCAACCGGATCTGGCTCGCCCCGATGTGCCAGTACAGCTGCTTCGCCGGCGACGGGGTGCCCACCGACTGGCACCTGACGCATCTCGGTTCCCGAGCTGCCGGCGGCTTCGGACTGATCCTCACCGAGGCGGCGGCCGTGGTGCCCGAAGGCCGGATCAGCGCACACGACGCCGGTCTGTGGAACGACTACCAGGCCGCGGCCTGGGGACGCATCGTCGACTTCGTCCACTCGCAGGGCTCGGTCATCGGCACCCAGCTCGCCCACGCCGGCCGCAAGGCCTCCACCTACGCACCGTTCGACGACCGCTCCGGCGCCATTCCGCTCGACGACGGCGGCTGGACGACATTCGGCCCGTCCGACGTCGCCTTCGAGGGACTGCCCGCCCCCACCGCCATGACGACCGAGCAGATCGCCGAGGTCGTGGACGCGTTCGCACAGGCCGCCCGTCGCGCCGACGACGCCGGGTTCGACGTCGTCGAGATCCACGCGGCGCACGGCTACCTGCTGCATCAGTTCCTCTCCCCGTTCTCGAACCGGCGCACCGACGCCTACGGTGGCGACTTCGAGGGACGTACGAGGCTGACCCTCGAGGTCGTGGACGCGGTCCGCGCGGTGTGGCCGTCGTCGAAGCCGCTGTTCGTCCGGGTGTCCGGCACCGAATGGACCGAGGGTGGGTGGGACGTGGACAACTCCGCCCGTCTCGCCGCCCTCCTCGCCGGCCGCGGTGTCGACCTCGTGGACGTCTCCTCGGGTGGCAACGTCCTCGCCGACATCCCCGTCGGACCCGGCTACCAGGTCGACCTCGCCCGGTCGATCCACCGCCAGTCGGGTGTGCCCACCGCCGCCGTCGGCCTCATCACCGAACCCGATCAGGCCGAGAAGGTCGCCGGCGACGACGACATCACCGCCGTCTTCTTCGGACGCGTCGCGCTGCGGGAGCCGTCGTGGCCGCTGCGCGCCGCACACGAGCTGGGCATCGACAAGCGCGAGGCGCCGTATCCGCCGCAGTACCAACGCGGTTCGTGGCACTGAGCCCGGTCCCCGCTCCCTGAGGAGGCCCGGAGCTTGCGGAGGGCCGTCACGAAGGGTCTGCCTCACACCGGCCGCGGCGTCACCAGCGCGAGGGACGCCGCGGTCGCCGGCTCGATGATCGATGCGAGCGGGGCGCCGGATTCGACGGCACCGGCGGTCAGCTCCCGGAAGCCACCCCACAGGAAGATCGCGCGCTGACGGTCCATCGGCACCACCCCCGCCGCGGCCATCGTCGGGGTCGAGGTGAGGCCGACGAAGAGTTCGATCCACGCTTCCAGGGCCTCGTCCTTGACCGCCTGGGCGGCGCTGCCGAGCGCGGGCAACTCGCGGATCCAGCTCAGCGTGAGACCCGGATACCGCTCACTCGCTGCAACATATGACGACACCGCTTGTCGCACCTGCTCTTCGATGGAGGCTTCCGCATCCACGCGCCGCGCGATCTCGGCGATCATGAACTCGTTGGTCACCGTCAGCAGCGCGAAAAAGCATGACTGCTTGTCGGCGAACTCTTGGTAGAACGACCGCCTCGAGGTCCGCGCGACCCGCACGATGTCGGCGACCGTGGTGTCGCGGTAACCCGCCTCGACGATGCACTCGAGCATCGCCGCGAGCAGCCGGTCCCGGCTCGATGCGCCCGCCGGCGAGGTCAACCAGGGCGCCGGGAGCGAAGCGCGCGGGCCCGATCCAGCAGGCGCCGGGAGCGAAGCAAGCGGGCCCGATCCAGTCACGCCTTCGAGCATAGGCCCTTGTCTCGACCGGTACGTGAGCGTACCGTCGGGTGGTACGTAGACGTACCACCCGCTGCGGCGAGAGGACCCCACACCCGTGAACACTCCGACCCTGAGCGGTGAGGCGGTGCTGCCGCCCACCACGTCGATCCCGTCCACCATCCAGGGGCTCGGCGCGGTCGTGTCGCGGCGACACTTCTTTCGATATCTCCACGACCGGCACGGCTCGGCCTTCACCGTGAACCTGCCCGTCTTCGGCCCTTCCGTCGTCATCTCCGATGCCGCGATGGCGCGCGAGCTGTTCACCGCCGGCGACCAGGTCGAGAACGTCCAGCCCAACCTCGGCCGCATACTCGGCACCGGATCGATGTTCGCGCTGGAGGGCGCCCGACACCGCGCCCGGCGCAAACTGCTCACCCCGCCGTTGCACGGCAAGCCGATTCGGTCGTACGAACAGATGGTGGTCGACGAGGTTCGCGCCGAATCAGCGTCCTGGCCCACCGGGATCGAATTCGCCTCCATCGAACCGATGATGCGCATCACCCTGAACGTCATCCTCCGCGCGGTTTTCGGCGCCGAGGGCAGCGAGCTGGACCGACTCCGCGACATGATCCCACCGATGGTGACCGTCGGTTCGCGCGCCGCGACGGTACCGCCACTCCCACGCCTCCTCCGCCCGATCGACCCCAATCACCGGTACGCGCGACGCAATGCCGAATACCGAGCTTATGTCGGCGGGCTGATCACCAAGGCGCGCAACGACTCTCACCTGGATGAGCGCACCGACATCCTTGCCATCATGCTGCGCAGCACCTACGACGACGGCAGTCCGATGACCGACGACGAGATCGCCGAGGAACTGGCCACGATGCTCGCCGCCGGACACGAGACCACGGCGACGACCCTCGCGTGGGCGCTCGAGCGCTTGCGCCGGCACCCCGAGGTGGTGCGCGAACTGGTGGCCGAGGTGGACGCCGGCGGCTCCGACTACCGCCACGCCACCATCCTGGAGGTCCAGCGCAGCCGACCCGTCATCGACTTCGCCGGCCGGCACGTCGTCGCCGACCATCTCGACCTCGGCGAGTGGCGGATCCCGAAGGGATACAACGTCCTCGTGTCGATCGCCCTGCTCCACGACGACAGCAGCGAATTCGCCCGGCCCGAGGTCTTCGACCCGACCCGTTTCCTGGGCACCAAGCCTCCGTCGGCCTGGCTGCCGTTCGGCGGCGGCACAAGGCGGTGCATCGGGGCGGCATTCGCGACCATGGAGATGGACGTGACCCTGCGGACACTGCTGGCGGACTTCGAACTGATGCCGACCAGCGCCAGGTCCGAACGCTGGTTCTCGCGCGGGGTGGCGTATGCCCCGTCCCGCGGTGGTCGTATCGCTGTCGTTCCGCGCTGACCCCAGCTCGACGCCCGGGGCCGACGTGACGGGCCACACATTCACGCTGTGACCTTCGTCATCGAACGCGGCCGAACATCGGCGACGGCGAGCCCCCGCCGAATTGCGGTATGCGCTGCGAATTCGCCGTAAAGCTAACAGCGTTATCCCGGCGTTATTCGAATCGCCCAGGTCACGGGCTTGACGTGACCAAGCCGTTACCCAACCCGTATGGTCGCCCACGGTCCGAGATCAACCGCCCTGCCAACCCCGGGGTGGTGAGGAGGAACGAAGACCATGCGAATGACCAAGACCCACATGACCAAGCTCGTCGCCCGCGCCGCCATCGTCGGCGCACTGACTGCCGCCCCCTTCGGGATGCTGGCGTCCACCGCGCACGCAGCAGGCGGCAACTGGGACGCGGTCGCTCAATGCGAGAGCGGCGGCAACTGGGCCATCAACACCGGCAACGGCTACTACGGTGGCCTCCAGTTCTCGATGAGCACCTGGCAGGCCAACGGCGGAACCGGTAACCCGGCCGACGCCTCCCGCGAGGAGCAGATCCGCGTCGCGGAGAACGTGCTCGCCACCCAGGGCCCCGGCGCCTGGCCGGTGTGCGGCGCCAACCTCTGACGCAGGCACCGGCGCAGCACGTGCCGTGAGGCCGTGCAGTCATTGACACGACGAGGCCGGCGGGTCCTTTCCAGGACTCGCCGGCCTTGTTGCCTCTGCCGCTGTCTACGGCGCGGGCGCGGCGTCGTCGCCGCTGTCCCCGATCGTCGTGTCCAACGCACTCACCGCGATGCCGTACGGCAGGAACCGCACGTTGCGTCGCGGATCGGTGTTGGTCTTGTTGGCGCGCAGGGCCTCGAGTTCGGTCGCGTAGACCTGCTCGACGCGGGCACCGCCGTCGTCGTCGACGACGAACACCGCCCAGACACCCGAGCCGGCCTCACCGGTGGTCTCCTCACGGGGCTTGGTGCGAGTGCGGCCGCGGGCGGCCTCGTCGAAGAACATCGAGAAGGCTGCCGGTCCGGTCTGCCCCTCGAAGAGCTTGCCGAACACGTCGCGCAGTCCGTCACCGGCCTCGCGCGCAAATCGGTCGAAGTCCTCGGGGCCGAAATTGAACGGTCCACCGGAGCCGCTGTTGTCGGTCATGATGTTCCTTCCTCCGGCCACCCTGACGAGCCGCCGGTCAACGCTGTCCAGTGTCCTCAGGAATCAGTGGCTCCGCCACTCCGATCCTCACCGCCACTTCGGCCCTCAGGAATCAGCGGTATCGCCACCCGCATTCTCCGTCTCGTCGAGCCGCTGGTGCAGGCGTGCCCGGACATCGTCGGCCGAATAGGACTTCCGCTGCCGCTGGTCACGCGCGACCATCACCCCGCCGGTGGCCACCCCGACCGCGCCCGCCAATCCCAGCCATTTCCACAGGTTCCTCATGCGGGCAGGATAGGTCGCGCAGGCGTCGTGCGTGCTCCGGACGCATTAGCCTGCTCTCGTGCCCACCAGCAGAATTCTCCTCGGCCGAGACCGCGCCGACGCCGGTATCTCGTTGACCGACGCACTCGACGCCACCCGCACCGGCGACATCTGGCTCTTCCGCGGCCATTCCGGACCGGACCGGGCCATCCGCACCTTGACCAACGCGCCCGTGAACCATGTCGCGATGGCGGTCTGCATCGACGATCTGCCACCGCTGCTGTGGCACGCAGAGCTCGGCGATCGGCTGACCGACGTGTGGACCGGATCGAATCATCGCGGCGTGCAGCTACACGACGCGCGAGAAGCCGTCGAGCAGTGGATGATCCGCTACAAGCAGGCGTGCTGGTTCCGTCAGCTCACCCCGGACGTGACCGCTGATCAGGAGAACGCTCTCCTCAAGGTGATCGCCGAACTCGACGGGACGCCGTTCCCGACCACCGCGCGCCTGGCCGGCCGGTGGTTTCGCGGCCGGGTGCCCAACTCGACCGACCTCGTCCGGGGCATCCCCTACCTCGACCGCAAGGTCCGTCAACGACGCGACGAACGGCAGCAGCGGAAAAATCAGAACACCGAGGGCGTCGGACTCGAAGCCGCCTACTGCGCCGAGGTGGTGGCCATCACCTATCGGGAGATGGGCATCCTCGACGCGTCCAAGGACTCCAACTGGTTCGACCCCGGGCGATTCTGGAGCGGCGACGATCTCCCCCTCCACGCGCCGCACGAACTCACCCCCGAGATCGGGGTCCGGCTGGACTGACGCCGGCGCGGACCGGGCCGACCGTCACCTCCCCCCGAACGCCCGGAGCGTCGCCTCGACGAGTGCGTCGGCGTAGGTCTCGGTCAGCGGGCCGCTGCGGTGCAACCACCGCTGGAACAACGGGGCGTAGAGCATCTCCAGAAACAGGTCGAGGTCCGTGTCGGGGGGCAGTTGGCCCGCCCGCTCGGCCATGCGAAGCCGAGCCTTCTTGGCGTCGTCCAACGGTCGCGACAGCTTCTCCCGGTACTCCGCCGCGAGGTCGGCGTCATTCGCGATCTCCGTGTTCACCGCGCGGATCAGGCGATCGAAGGACGGATCGGCGAACTCTGCCACCGTCTCCCGCATGACCTGTTTCAGGTCCGCCTCGAGATCCCCGGTGTCCGGCAACTCGACCGACTGCCCGTCGGCCCCCTCGCTCAGCGCGAGCACCGCTGCGAAGACGACCGCGCTCTTCGACGGCCACCGAGCGAGCTCGGCCATAGTTGTTCCGAGACGGATCGTTCCGTTTACTTAGGAGGAAATTCGATGATCACCTCACGGGTCTGGTTCATCACCGGCGCATCCCGCGGACTCGGACGCGCGTTCACCGAAGCGGCACTTGCCGCCGGCGACGAGGTCGTGGCCGTCGCCCGCAACATCGAACCGCTGGCGTCGCTGGCCACGCGACATCCCGATCAACTCCATCCCCTATCGCTCGACGTCACAGACCGGCAGGCCGTGTTCGACGGCGTCGATGCAGCGGTCACCGCGTTCGGCCGACCGGACATCGTCGTCAACAACGCCGGCGGAATGCTCTACGGAATGGTCGAGGAGGCCACCGAGGCCCAGATCAGGGCGCACCTCGACCTGAATTTCTTCGGTGCCGTCTGGGTCGCGCAAGCCGTCCTGCCCCACCTGCGCGCCGGCGGCGGCGGTCGCCTGCTGCAGGTGACGTCGATGGGCAGCGGCGGAGGAATGGCCACCGTCGGTTTCTACGGAGCAGGCAAGGCCGCGCCGGTCATCCTGGAACTCGTGGCGCTCCCCGACCCGCCTCGGCGCCTGATCGTCGGCAGCCAGTCGTTCGACCACGTGCTCGAGATGGACCGCGCACGTGACCGGGGCTATCACGAGTGGGAGCACCTCAGCCGGCAAGCGCCCGGCTGAGGTGACCCGCGCGTCGTGCTAGATCGTCATCGCCTCGCGCACCGCACTTTCGGCGGCCGTACCGCCCTCACCCGACGACGTCACGCGGCCGCTCTCCAGCACGTAGTACCGCTGCGCCGCCTCGAGGGCGAACCCGATGTGCTGTTCGACGAGGAGCACGCCCAGCCCACCGCGCTGGGTGAGCGTGGTGATGGTCTGCTCGATCTCGGCGACGACCGACGGCTGGATGCCCTCGGTCGGCTCGTCGAGGATGAGCATCCGCGGCTCGGTGATGAGCGCGCGCGCGATCGCCAGCTGCTGACGCTGGCCGCCGGACAACAGGCCGGCGCGTCGTCCCAGCAATTCCTTGAGTGCCGGGAACATGTCCAGCATCTCGGCGACCAGCTCCTTGCCGCGTTTGCGGCCGTCGGCCACCACCTGCAGGTTCTCGGCGGTGGTGAGATGGCCGAAACTCTGCTGCCCCTGGGGCACATAGGCGATGCCGTGCCCGACCCGTACGCTCGGACGCGCCCGGGTGATGTCGACGCCGTCGAACGTGATGGTGCCCTTGGTGGTCTTCACCAACCCGACGGCCGCGCGGAGCAGGGTCGTCTTCCCGGCCCCGTTGTGTCCCATCACCGCGACGACGCCGTCGGTCGGTACCTCGATGTCGACCCCGTGGATCACCTCGGTCCGACCGTAGCCCGCATGGACTCCGGAGATCTTCAGCATGGTTCAGCCCTTCTCCGTGATCGGTTGCGTTGCAGCCGCGCTCGCCGAAGTCGCAGTCGTGTCGGAGTCGACCTCGGCGGCGATCTCCTCGAGTTCTTCACCGCCGGCCGCGGTCCCGAGGTACACCTCCTGGACCTTCGGGTTCGCCTGGACCTCGGCGACCGTGCCCTCGGCGAGCACCCGACCCCGCGCGAGCACGGTGACCGATGTCGCGAAGGACCTCATGAAGTCCATGTCGTGCTCGACGACCACGACGGTGCGCTCACCGCCGATGCGGCGCAACAGGTTCCCGGTCTCCTCACGCTCTTCGTGGCTCATCCCGGCGACCGGCTCGTCCAGCAGCAGCACCGAGGCGTTCTGCACCAGCAGCATCCCGATCTCGAGCCATTGCTTCTGACCATGGGCCAGTACGCCCGCGGGTGTGTCGGCCAGGTCCTGCAGGCCGATGGTTTCGAGCGCCTCGGCGATCGAGTCGGGGATCTGCGTCGGTCGACGCCGCAGCATCGTCCACACCGAACGCCCGGCGCCCGCGGCGATGTCGAGGTTCTGCAGCACACTCAGTTCCTCGAAGACGCTCGCGGTCTGGAAGGTCCGGCCCACCCCGAGCCGCGCGATCTGGTGCACCTTCTTGCCGACCAGTTCGACACCGGACTTCTGGATCGAACCGGTGGACTTCACCAGGCCGGTGATGGCGTCGATGATGGTGGTCTTGCCGGCACCGTTCGGACCGATCAGGAACCGCAGATCACCCTGCAGCAGTGTGAGATCCACGTCGGAGACGGCCTTGAAACCGTCGAACTCCACGCTGAGACCGCGCACCTGGAGGTAGTCGCTGTCCATCCCGGCGTTGCCGCCGGCGACCGGCGGGTGCCCGACGACCGTCGATTCTGCTTCGGTCATGACGACGCTCCTACCTTGCTGCTGGTGTGTTCGTCGATGTCGCCGGTCGGGGACGAATCCGGCGCTCTCTTCCGGCGCCACTTGACCAGTGCTCCCAGGCCGGCCAGCCCGGCCGGGAAGAACCCGACGACCACGATGAACAGGATTCCCTGCGCATAAGTCCAGCCGGACGGGAAGCTCTCCGACAGACTGGTCTGCGCCCAGGCCACCGCGATGGCGCCGAGGACCGGGCCGAGAAGCGTTGTGCGCCCGCCGATGGCGACGCCGATCAGGAGGGCGATCGACGGCACGATCCCGACGTCGGCGGGCGAGATGATGCCGACGATGGGAACGAACATGGCCCCCGCGATGCTCGCGAACAACGCCGCGATGGCGTAGGCGACGACCTTGGTGTTGGCCGGGTCGTAGCCGAGGAACCGGACCCGCTCCTCCTGGTCGCGGACGGCGACCAGCAGTTCGCCGTACCGGCTGTACATCAGCTGACGGGTGATCGCCACGACGGCGAGCAGGATGGCCGCGGTGATGAAGAACAGCAGCTGCCGGTTCACCGGGTCGTTCAGGGCGAGCCCGAAGAAGCTGCGAAAACGGTTGAGGCCGTTGCTGCCACCGGTGGTCTGCTGACCGATGAGCAGGATCGCGAAGGCGGCGGCCAGCGCCTGGGACAGGATGGCGAAGTAGGCACCCTTGACGCGCCGTTTGAACACGCCGAGACCCAGCAGGATCGCCAGCAACGTCGGTACCAGCAGGATGCCCAGGATCGTCACCACCGGTGAGGCGAAGGGCTTCCAGTACCCCGGCAGTTCGCTGATCCCGGCGATCTGCATGAAGTCGGGCACGTCGTCGCCGCGCAGTTCCGCGTCGGAGATCTTGAGGTGCATGGCCATGATGTACGCACCCAGCCCGAAGTACACACCCTGGCCGAGGGTGAGCATGCCACCACGACCCCAGGCCAGGCCGATGCCCACCGCGACGATGCCGAAGCAGAGGAACTTGCCGAGCAGGTTGAGACGGAAGTCCGAGAGGACGGCGGGCGCGACCGCGAACAACAGGATGGCGGCGACGCCGAAGCCCGCCCAGACCTTCCAGGAACTGCTGAAATAGTCCTTCACACAAGACTCCTCGACTGGACCGTGAACAGCCCCTGCGGCCGGATCTGCAGGAAGATCACGATGATGACGAACACGGCGACCTTCGCCACCGACGCCGTCGTGTTGTATTCGATGAACGAGTTCAGGACGCCGAGCGCGATGGCCGCGATGACCGCGCCCTTGATCTGGCCCAGCCCGCCGATCACGACGACCAGGAATGCGTCGATCAGATAGGTCATCCCGGTGTTCGAGCTGGTGGATCCGATCAACGTCAGTGCGACCCCGGCGATGCCGGCGAGTCCCGAACCGATGAAGAACGTCGTGATGTCGGTTCGGCGGCTGGAGATCCCGCTCGTCTCGGCGAGATCCCGGTGCTGGACGACG
>NZ_JAMBDT010000138.1:0-10632 GCF_025143765.1 Gordonia sp. p3-SID1431 | reverse complement strand
CGCTCTCGTGGTGCGTGCGCGGCGCCGTGCGGCGTCGGCGTCAGTGCCTGTCGCTCAGTGCTTCTCGGGGCCGACGTGGTACTCGAAGACCAGTCCCGCCGCGGTGCCCATGATGACCACGGCCGCGAAGATCGCCAGCCAGAAGTTGCCGGTCGCGAAACCGACCGCAAACGTCGAGGCGCCGAGCGCGATCAGGATGGGCCACCAGGAGTGCGGGCTGAAGAAGCCCAGCTCCCCGGCGCCGTCCTCGACCTCGGCGTCCTCGTAGTCCTCGGGACGGATCTCGACGCGCCGGGCGACGAACCGGAAGAACGTGCCCGCGATGAGCGTCAGGCCGGCCGCGAAGAACAGGCCGACGACGCCGACCCACTCGATGCCCTTGCTGGTGAACGCGGTGAAGAGGGTGTATGCGACGCCCGTCAGAAAGAAGAAGGCGGTCAGCATCTCGAAGAGGCGTGCCTCGATCTTCATCGTCAGCTCACTTCCTTGGTGCAGTTGGCGAGGGTCGGGTTGTCGGGATCACCGGTGGCACCGACGGAGCCGTCGGTCGCGCGGCGGGTGTCGAACGGCACCGTGGTCACCGCTTCGGGTGCCTGGCAGATCGACGCGAGCGCTTCCGCATTGGTGGCGCTGGGGTTCGCCTCGCGGAACCGGATGTAGCTGTCGAAGTCCTCCGGCGAGACGGCGCGGACCTCGAAGTTCATCATCGAGTGGTACGTACCGCACATCTCGGCACAGCGGCCGACGAAGGCGCCGGTCCGGTCGATCGACTTGATCTGGAAGATCGGGTCGGTCGCGTTCTGCTCGGGGAACGGGAAGACGTCGCGCTTGTAGAGGAACTCCGGCACCCAGAACGAGTGGATGACGTCGGCCGAGGCGATGTTGAACTCGATGCGCTTGCCGGTCGGCAGCACCAGGACCGGGATCTCCGACGACGAGCCGACCGTCTCGATCCGGTCGAACTTCAGGTAGTCGCGGATGTCGTCGTCACGACCGCCGGCCGGACCGGGCAGCTCACCGTGCTCGCCGCCCTCGTCGCTGCCGGCGTGCTCGGTCTCGGCGCCGCTACCGGTCTGCGCCTGGATCTCGAACGGGTTGCCGTTCTGCTCGAAGCCGTTGTAGGTGGTGCCGTCGGAGAACTCGACCTGGTTGTAGCCGAACTTCCAGTTCCACTGGAACGCGGTGACGTCGACGACGACCTTGGAGTCGTTGTTCTTGCCCTCGACGTTGTTCTGCACGATGACCGTGAAGTAGAAGAGCACGGCGATGATGACGAACGGGATCGCCGTGTAGGTGAGCTCCAGCGGCACGTTGTATGCCGTCTGGCGCGGGAACACGCCCTTCTTGGCGTCGTTCGCGCGGTGGAACGTGATCGTCCAGAAGATCAGCGCCCAGACCAGGACACCCATGACCAGCGCCGCGATGACCGACCAGGTCCACAGATCGACCATCTCTTTGCCGTCGGGCGTGACGCCCTCGGGCCAACCGAAACGCATCGCCTCACTGGCGCTGCAACCCGACATCAGCAGTGCGCCGAGGCCGAGAGCGGCGACGAATCCGAGTCGCTTCATCGTCCGCGACGCTGATGAGACACGCCTCGCTCGGGGCCGTCCACCGTGTGCCAATTTCACGCCTTCCTGCTCGCTCACCGGCGCCCTCGCGCCGAGGTGAGTGCATGCCACATGACCTGCACGGGGCAAGGTCTTGCTGTGGACACACAGCAATTCTTGCACCTAGTACTACGCAGCGTAGACCAACCCGCGGAAGCTGTCGGAATCGGGGCGCGATCGGCGTCGTGTCCCCCTCCCTCGGTCCCGCACCGGCGCCCACGGGTCGCGCGCGACAGTCGCGTTCGCTCGCACGGCCCACCGCGCCACATAGGAACTCCGCCCGCCGCTTCAGGCATACTCGGACGCGATCCGGCCCGGCGTCGGAATCGTGCGTGGACTGGCAACTGAACGGAGAGAACGAGACGTGTGTGGTCTGCTCGGCCTACTGACATCCGACGGAACGGCCGCCGATGTCGTCGAACCGGTGGCGGTGGCCTCGCACTGCATGCGGCATCGCGGACCCGACGAGCCCGGTACATGGCACGACGACGACATCGTGTTCGGGTTCAATCGCCTCTCGATCATCGACATCGAGCATTCGCATCAGCCGCTGCGCTGGGGCCCGCCCGAGAATCCCGACCGTTACGCGCTGGTGTTCAACGGCGAGATCTACAACTACCTCGAGATTCGCGCCGAGCTGGCGAAGGACGAGGGGGTGCTGTTCCGGACCGAGGGTGACAGCGAAGCGATCGTCGCAGCGTTCCACCACTGGGGCCCCGACGCGGTCAAACGGCTTCGCGGCATGTTCGCCTTCGCGATCTGGGACACCGAGAACCGCTCGCTCTTCCTCGCCCGCGACCCGTTCGGCATCAAGCCGCTGTTCGTGGCGTCGGGCCCGGGCGGGCTGATCTTCGGCAGCGAGAAGAAGAGCCTGCTCGAGCTGATCGAACGCGTCGGGCTGTCGACCGAGCTCGATCCCCGCGCGATCGAGCACTACACCGTGCTGCAGTACGTCCCGGAGCCCGAGACGATCCACGCGTCGATCCGGCGGCTCGAGTCGGGCTGCCACGCGACCGCCACGCCGGGCAGTCCCCTGTCGATCCGGCGATACTTCACCCCGCAGTTCGGTGTTCGCCCGGTCACCGAGGCCACCCGGCAGAAGCGCTACGACGAGATCGCCGACGTCCTCGCCGATTCGGTCGCCAAGCACATGCGCGCCGACGTCACGGTCGGGTCGTTCCTGTCCGGCGGCATCGATTCGACGGCCATCGCGGCGCTCGCGATCCGGCACAACCCCGACCTCATCACCTTCACCACCGGCTTCGAGCGCGAGGGCTACTCGGAGGTCGACGTCGCCGCCGAGTCCGCGGAGGCGATCGGCGCTCGGCATGTCGTGAAGGTCGTCGGGCCGTCGGAGTTCATCGAGTCGATCCCGTCGATCGTCTGGTACCTCGACGATCCGGTCGCCGACCCGGCACTCGTCCCGCTGTACTTCGTGGCCGCCGAGGCGCGCAAGCACGTCAAGGTGGTCCTGTCCGGCGAGGGCGCCGACGAGTTGTTCGGCGGCTACACGATCTACAAGGAACCGCTGTCCCTCGCCGCGTTCGACCGGCTGCCCCGTGCGCTGCGTCGTGCGGCGGGCAAGGTGTCCGAGCGGATTCCGGAGGGGACCCGCGGCAAGAGCCTGCTGCACCGCGGGTCGCTCACGCTCGAGGAGCGCTACTACGGCAACGCCCGCAGCTTCGACGACGCGCGGCTCCGCGCGGTGCTGCGCGACTACCGTCCCGAATGGACCCACACCGACGTCACCGCACCGATCTACGCGATGAGCCAGGGCTGGGACCCGGTGGCCCGCATGCAACATCTGGACCTCTTCACCTGGCTGCGCGGGGACATCCTGGTCAAGGCCGACAAGATCACCATGGCCAACTCCCTCGAGCTGCGGGTGCCGTTCCTCGACCCGGAGGTCTTCGCGATCGCCGAAGGTCTCCCCCACGACGAGAAGATCGCGCACGGCACAACGAAATACGCGTTGCGCAAGGCGCTGGAGCAGATCGTCCCGGCGCACGTCCTGCATCGCAAGAAGCTCGGCTTCCCGGTCCCCATCCGCCACTGGCTGGCCGGCACCGAGATGTTCGACTGGGCGCACGACACGATCATGCATTCGCAGACCGATCACATCTTCGCCAAAGACGCGGTTGTCGCGATGCTCAACGAGCACCGAGAAGGCGTGGTGGACAACAGCCGTCGTCTCTGGACGGTCCTGATGTTCATGGTCTGGCACGGCATCTTCGTCGAGGGCACAATCGTCCCGGAGATCATCGACCACACCTACCCCGTGCGGGTCTGATTCCCCGACAACCGAAGCCGCCCACGAATCCGGGGCGGCTTCGGTGGCGACGGCGTCAGTGCGCGAGCTTGAGACCGATGACCCCGCCGACGATCATCACCAGGAACAGCGCCTTGAGCAGCGAAACCGGTTCCTCACCGGTGGCCATCGCATAGACGACGGTCAGCACCGCGCCGATACCGACCCACACCGCATAGGCGGTCCCGACCGGCAGATCGCGCATCGCATACGCCAGTCCGACCATGCTGGCGACCAGCGCGACCCCGAACACGGCCGTCGGACCCAGCTTGCTGAAACCCTCCGACTTGCCCAGCGCGGTTGCCCACACGGCTTCCAGGACACCGGACACGATCAGAACGATCCACGACATGACGCTCCCTCCGGGCCGTCTTGTCGCACACCGGGTACAGCACCCCTCGTCCGGGAGTCCTCGATCGGGACTCCGTTCCAACGTCTCACGCCGGGGCGGGGGTGGCAACGTCAGACGCGTCACCACCCCGGAGAACCGGACTCAGCCGGCGAACGCCGCCTTGATCTCCGCGGCCGCCTCGGCGCCGTAGGCGCCCTCGATCCGAGCCAGGGCCGAGTCCGGGTCCCAGGCCCAGTCCTGTGTCGAGACGGTCTCCAGCACGAGCACCGCGACCATCGAGCCGACCTGTGCGGCCCGCTCGAAGTCGAGTCCGCGCGCCAGCGCGGACAGGAACCCGGCGCGGAACCCGTCGCCGACACCGGTGGGGTCGACCTTCTCCGTTTCCGGCACGACGGGGACGTGGATGCGCGTGCCGTCGCGGTCGACGATCTCGACGCCGTCCTTGCCGAGCGTCGTGACGCGCACGCCGACCATCTCCGCGACCTGCGCCTCGGACAATCCGGCTTTCTGGCGCAGCAGTCCCCACTCGTACTCGTTGGTGAACAGGTAGGCGGCGCCGTCGATGAGCGTGCGGGTCTGCTCCCCGTCGAGGCGGGCCAGCTGCTGCGACGGGTCCGCCGCGAACGGGATACCGGCGGCCCGGCACTCTTCGGTGTGGCGGATCATCCCGGCCGGATCGTCGGCCCCGATGAGGACGAGGTCGGGCGCCCCGACCTCGGCGATGACCTCGGACAGCACGATCTCGCGGCTCTCGCTCATCGCGCCGGCGTAGAACGTGGCGAGCTGGGCCATTGTCTCGTCGGTGGTGCACATGAACCGGGCGGTGTGGTGGGTCTCCGAGACCCGCACGCCGCGGCAGTCGACCCCGTTGGCTTCGAGCCACTGGCGGTAGTCGTGGAAGTCGGACCCGACCGCGCCGACCAGAACGGGCGCACCGCCGAGCTGACCCATCGCGTAGCAGATGTTGCCGCCGACACCGCCGCGCCGAACGACGAGATCCTCCACGAGGAAGCTGAGGGAGATGTGTTCGAGGTGGTCTCCGAGCAGCTGCTCGGAGAACTTGCCCGGGAACTTCATCAGATGGTCGGTTGCGATGGACCCACACACAACGATTGCCACTGGAGATCTCGACCCTTCGATTGGTTGCCCGACGGATGTACCCAGCAGGTGGTCACCTCACCCGGACAGGTGATGACGCAGACAGGTGTCCACGCTACCCACTCATCGGCAAACGACACCGGCCGCACCCCAAGTGGGATGCGGCCGGTACCGGAAACTTGCTGACGTGTACGGCGTCAGTTGAACGAATCGCCGCAGGCGCAACTGCCGGTGGCGTTCGGGTTGTCGATGGTGAAGCCCTGCTTCTCGATGGTGTCGACGAAGTCGATGGTGGCACCCTGCACGTAGGGGGAGCTCATGCGGTCGACGGCGAGGGTGACGCCACCGAAATCGGTGGTGATGTCGCCGTCGAGAGTGCGGTCGTCGAAGAAGAGCTGGTATCGCAGACCCGCGCAACCACCCGGCTGTACGGCGATACGCAGCGCGAGGTCGTCGCGGCCCTCCTGGTCGAGCAGCGCTTTGGCCTTCGACGCGGCTGCGTCGCTGAGGATGACGCCGGTGCTCGTGGCTGTGCCCGTTTCGTTCTGCACGGTCATGGATGCTCCTGTAAGTGGTGTGGTCCCGGTGCATCGTGGCCCGATGCCGTGGTTGGGGTGTGCCCTCACGGTCGTTCGGGGTTCACCCGCTCGCCGGGAGGTCGACCGGTGTGCCCGTGCGTACAACCGTACTCCTCCCCGTGGTATTCCCGTCCAGTCGGACGGGCGTTTCCGGGAGGTCGGCACCCGATTCGGCGGCACGGCGCAACGCCGAGGTCAGCCCGGACGGTCCGCCGCCCGGAAGTCCGATGCGACCGACGTCGCGAGCGCGACGAGCTGATTCTCCGCATCGTTCATCGCGACCTCGACCGATCCGGCGATGTCGACGATCGCGTACGCGGCCGCGACACCGGCCGCTCGGATCTCGTCGAGGCCCAGCGCGACCTGACCCGCGAGGACGATCGTCGGCGCACCCGCGCCCCGGGCGCCGATCGTCGAGGCCGCGGCGTGAAGTGCGGCGACCACCTTGCCCCGGAGCGTCTGGGCGTCGAACTTCCCCTCTCCGGTGACGACGACATCGGCCGCGGCCACCTCGGCCGCCAGCCCGGTCGCCTCCGCGACGACGGTGGCACCGGACACCCGGGTACCGCCGAGCGCGAGCAGCGCCGCACCCAGCCCGCCCGCGGCGCCGGCGCCGGGCTCATCGGCGACATCCCGGTCGGCGAGCGCACTCAACACCTGTGCCCAGTGGGCGAGGCGCGTCTCGAGCAGTTCGACCGTCTCCGGGTCGGCGCCCTTCTGCGGACCGAAGACGGCGGCGGCTCCCGACGGCCCGAGCAGCGGGTTCTCCACATCGGACGCCACCACCAGATCCACACCCCGGAGTCGCTCCCGGGCGCGGTCGCCGCCGCCGAGGGCTGCCACGAGGCCGGCGCCGCCATCGGTGGTCGCACTGCCGCCGAGCCCGATCACGATCCGCTCGGCCCCGCGCGCCAGCGCCGCCGCGACGAGCTCGCCGACTCCGCGGGTATCGGCTGCCGTCGCCGTCCGCGGCGTCGGCGTCCCGCCCAGCTGGTGCAGACCGCATGCCTGGGCGCACTCGATGTATGCGGTCGACGCGTCGTCGAGAAGCCATCGCGCGATGACCCCCGCCCCGAGCGGACCGGACACCGGTTCGGCGATCACGGTCCCGAACCGCGAGGCGAGCACGTCGACGAAGCCGGGTCCGCCATCCGACTGCGGAGCCACGACGAGCTCGTCCCCGCGCCGTGCCGCACGCCATCCCCGGGCGATCGCCCGAGCCGCGACCACTGCGGACATGGTGTCACCGAACGAATCCGGCGCGATCAGGATCCGCACCGGGATCCCGCCGTCGGCCCCGTGGGTGCTCCACCGCGCTTCGCGCCGTTCCCGGTCATGAGCACGGAGTGTAAGTGGCCGAACCCGACCCGGCAGCGCGACATCGACGCAAGGCGGATCGGCGAGCCAGCGCGCGACGCCGCGGATGCCGAGTACGCCGGGTGACCACCCGAAAGCGACGACCACGCGTTTGTCTCGCAACATCGATCACCTAGGCTCTACAGCGTGAAGCTGCCATGGAAGAAGGACGACACCCAGGCGGATTCCGGCGACAGCTCGGTCTCCACCTACACCGCCGACGACGAGTCCGGCACCGACGTCGCGCCCTCCACCAAGGGCAGCAAGTACACCCCGGGCAAGGGTCGTCCGACGCCGTCTCGCCGACAGGCCGAGAACAAGCGACGCGGTCCCGTCGCACCGCCCCCGACGAACCGCGCCGAGGCGCGCGCCCGCAAGAAGGAACTGAAGTCCACGCTCTCCAAAGAGGAGAAGCGCGCACTCTCCGCCGAGCGCCGCGAGAAGCGGCTCCAGCAGCGCGAACGGATGATGGCCGGCGACGAGGCCTACCTGATGCCGCGCGACAAGGGCGCCTCGCGGCGCTACACCCGCGACATCGTCGACGCCCGACGCAACTTCGCCGGGCTGTTCATGCCGTTCGCGATCCTGCTGATCGTGTTGATGTTCCTGGTCCCGCAGGCAGCGGCGCTGACCAACCTGATCCTGGTCGCCTTCGTCGTGCTGATGGCGGCCGACGGTGTGATCCTGGGCCGCATGGTCAATCGGCGGGTCGCCGAACGTTTCCCCGAGTCCAGCGACGGCGGTTTCAAGCTGGGCTGGTACGCGTTCACGCGCGCGATGCAGCTGCGCAAGATGCGCGCCCCCAAGCCGATGGTCTCGCCGGGCGACGAAGTCTGATCGATGACCGATCGCGCAGCGCGCACCCTCGTCCTCGGCGGCGTGCGCTCGGGTAAGTCCGCGCACGGAGAGTCGTTGCTCGACGGCCACCGTCAGATCCGCTACCTGGCCACGGGCCCGCTGACGTCCTCCGACGGGGAGTGGATGGACCGGGTCCGGCTCCATCGCGAACGCCGCGACGACCGGTACACGACGATCGAGACGACCGATCTCGGCCAGGCCCTGCGCGCCGCGCCCGACATCCCGGCCCTCGTCGACGACCTGGGCAACTGGCTCACCGCGCAGATCGACGCCGTCCACGGTTGGACCTCGGGTTCGGAGATCGACCTCGACGGCCGGATCGACGACCTGTGCGATGCCCTGCGCGCGATGTCGGCCGACTTCGTGATCATCAGCCCGGAAGCCGGCCTCTCGCTCGTACCGCCCACCCCCGCCGGCCGGGTGTTCCAAGACCTGCTCGGGACCCTCAACGTCCGGGTCGCCGAGGTGTGCGAGCGTGTCGATCTCGTCGTCGCCGGCCGGGTCCTGCACCTCCCCGCCGGAGCTCCCGCCGACGAGTCCGGAATCCCGCATGCAACAGCCGGCGCGGACCCGGCCGGCAACGCGGACCCGGCGTCGGACGCCCCGGTTTCGGCCACCCCGGCATCGGACACCCCGACGACGACTCCGTCCACCTCCGACGACCCGACCGCGACGCCGCCGAGCACAGCAGCGGCGGCCGCGGTGGCAACCACTTTCGGCGCAGCACCCGAACCTGTTGCGGGCGTGGGTGTCTCGGAACGGCCCCGGCCCGACCCCACGGACGCCGAGGTGTTCGCACCGATCGCGCCGCCGGACGAGGCGGTCGCGCAGGATGCGCGGAAACGGCAGGCGGTACTCACCAAGCCGCCGGGGTCGCTGGGCCGCGTCGAGGAGATCGGCGTCTGGATCGCCGCATGCCAGGGGCAGTGTCCGCCCGCGCCACTCATCTCCCCCACCGTCGTCGTCTTCGCCGGCGATCACGGTGTCGCACGCGGCGGCGTGTCGGCGTTCCCACCCGAGGTGACCGCGCAGATGGTCGCCAACATCGCCGCGGGGGGTGCCGCAGTGAACGTGATGGCGGGCCGTGTCGGCGCCGCGGTGAAGGTCGTCGACATGTCCGTCGACGCCGACACCCCGCCGGAACTGTCGCGGTACAAGGTCCGTCGCAGCAGCGAAGACCTCCGCACCACCGACACCATCAGCCTCGCCGAGGCACGTGAGGCGCTGGCCGCCGGACGCGCCATCGCCGACGACCTCGTCGACTCGGGCACCGACCTGCTCATCGCCGGCGAGATGGGCATCGGCAACACCACCCCGGCGACCGTCCTCATCGGCGCGCTGACCCGGCGCGAGCCGGTCGAGATCGTCGGCCGCGGCACCGGCGTCGACGACGCCGGATGGATGCGGAAGACGGCCGCGATCCGAGACGGAATGCGTCGCGCGCGCAAGGTCATCCACGACCCCCTCGCGCTGCTCGCCGCCGTCGGCGGCGCCGATCTCGCCGCCACCGTCGGCTTCCTCGCCCAAGCGGCGCTGCGTCGGACGCCGGTCATTCTCGACGGCGTGGTGATCACCGCCGCGGCGATGGTCGCCAACGAACTCGCACCGGGGGCGATGCGCTGGTGGATCGCCGGACACCGGTCGGTCGAACCCGCCCATCAGATCGCGCTGGACCACCTCGATCTCGTTCCGGTACTCGACCTCTCGATGCGCCTGGGCGAAGGCAGCGGTGCCGTCCTGGCACTGCCGATCGTGCAATCCGCCGCCGACCTGCTCGGCTCGATGGCCACCTTCGACGAGGCGGGGGTGTCCGACCGGGAGGCCGAACACGCCACCGTCCAGACGACCTGACGCCGAACCGATCCGAGATGATCTCGCCGATCCGGGCGCTGCGCACCGCGTTCAGCTGGCTCACGGTGGTACCCGTCGGTGGTCACGCAGGCGCTTCCGCACCCGACCGGGAGCTGGGAGCGGCGGTCATGGCGTCGGTCCCGGCGATCGGCGCCGCCCTGGGCGCGGCGTCGGCAGGACTGGCTTTCGGGCTCGCGCAGACCGACCTCCCGGCGGTCACGGCGGGCGTGCTGATCGTCGTGCTGCTCGGCGTCGCCACCCGGGGCATGCACCTCGACGGGCTCGCCGACACCGCGGACGGACTCGGGTGCTACGGGCCGCCCGATCGTGTCACCGAGGTCATGCGCAGCGGCACCGTCGGACCGTTCGGCGTCGCGACGCTTGTCCTCACACTCGCCGTGCAGTCGACCGGGTTCGCCGCGCTCGCGAACGGGTCTCGTTGGTACGACCTCGTTTTCGCGATCGCCCTCGGGCGGTTCGGCGCAGTCGTCGGCACCCGGCGGTCCCTGGAACCGGCCCACCACAACGGTTTCGGCGCCCTGGTCGCGGGGACCCAGCGCTCCTCGGTCGCCGCGTGGTTCGTGGTGGCCCTGCTCGCAACCGTGCCGCTCGGACTGTCCG
>NZ_JAMBDT010000137.1:0-10756 GCF_025143765.1 Gordonia sp. p3-SID1431 | reverse complement strand
TCGTGACGCTCGCAAGCTCGCTCCTCAGGGAGCAGGGGGTGACGCTCGCAAGCTCGCTCCTCAGGGAGCAGGGGGTGACGCTCGCAAGCTCGCTCCTCAGGGAGCAGGAGGGGTCCGCACGACAGGGGCCGGTGACCCGAAGGTCACCGGCCCTTGTCAGAGGGTCTGACTCAGAAGAAGGCGGGGCGGAAGGTCTTGGCCCACGACTCCTTGAAGGTGCTCTGCCAGTAGTCCCACCAGTGCGCACCGTCCGGGGTGATCCGGGTGGTGAGCTTGACGCCCGGGACGAGCGCGAGGCGGCCGATGTAGAGCTGGCTGGAGGTCGACGCGGCGACCTCGAGCGGGATCATCTGCGCGAATTTGACGGGGTCGAAGTTGGCGCTGGCCGGGTTGACCGACGAGTCGTACTTGCTGCCGACACCGCTACCCGACGAGACGTAGACGTTCTTGCCCGCCAGGTTGCCCGCGCTCAGGAACGGGTCGTTCTGGAACCAGGTGCCCGCGGGGTAGAAGCCCCACATGTTGAACGGGTTGCCGCCGACCTCCGCGACCGAGGCCATGATGCCCTGGGTGAAGCCCGGCATGGTGACCGTCGGGTAGCCGCTGTAGGACGCGACCGCCTTGTAGAAGTTCGGGTGGCGCGATGCGAGGTTCAGCGCCGAGGTGCCCGACATCGAGAGTCCGGCGATGCCGTTGCGACGGCTGTCGCTGCCGTGACGCGCAGCCATGTACCGCGGCAGTTCGCGGGTCAGGAACGTCTCCCACTTGTTGACACCCAGCTTGGGATCGGGGGTCTGCCAGTCGGTGTAGAAGCTGCCTGCGCCACCGAACGGGATGGCGACGTTGGTGCCCTTGCCGGCCATGTAGCGGGCGACGTCGGTGTTGATCAGCCAGCCGCTGTTGTTGTTCGGGGCACGGAGTCCGTCGAGCAGGTAGAGCGTCGGCTTGGGTCCGCCGCCGCCGGCCGAGACGATGCACACGGGCACGGTCCGGTTCATGGCGTTCGAGCGGACGTACTCGACATTGCAACCGTTGGCCGCGGAGGCCTCCGGCGGAGCTGCGACCAGCGTCGCACCCGACACGGCCACGAGAGCCACGAGTCCGGCGACGAGGCGCTTACGGGCGCGTGTCAGCATTCGTCAGTTTTCCTTTGGATCACCACGGCCGGAGCCGGCCGCTTGCGGGTCTTGCCTACCGGGTACTGCTGCGGGCTTGCATACGGAGTCGTACGTAGGGGGATTGTATTGGTCCCCCCGGGCAGCGGTACCCGTCGTGCTGAAGTGTAACGGCACGATAACGCGTCGGCAAAGGCGAGAGCGAGTCCTGTGATGACATCTTTCGGTGGTGCACGTCACAGCGGTCGCCGCTGAACAGCTCATTTCGTACATAGGCGGCGCATGTGGCGAATTGTTCATCTGTTCGGGCCACACATCCGCGATCGGCCCGTTACCGGTTTGCGCGGGCAACGGTGACGTCCGGTTCTCCGGTGACGGGCCGGACGCCGGACAGGCCGGGCCATCGGCGCCAAGTCCGCTCGGCCCGCTCCCCGAACAACTAGGGTCGGGACGTGCACATGGGCGAGTATCTGTCCGCGGACGCGACCACCCTGGCCGGTCTCGTGGCCTCCGGCGAGGTGACCGCCGCCGAACTCCTCGACCTCGCACGAGCCCGTGCAGACGCTGTCAATCCGTCGCTCAACGCCATCGTGATCCGCATGGACGCCGAAGCCGACGCCCGCGTCCGCAGTGACCTCACCGGGCCTTTCGCCGGCGTCCCGTTCCTCATCAAGGACCTCGCGCAGGACTACCGCGGGTATCCGACGACCCGCGGCTCGCGCGCACTCGCCACCCACATCGCCCGCGAACACTCCTTCGGCGTGCGCCGGTTCCTCGACGCCGGCCTGGTCGTCTTCGGCAAGACGAACACCCCCGAGTTCGGCGCGAAGGCCATCACCGAACCCACCCTGTGGGGTCCCGCACGCAATCCGTGGGACCTCGACGTGACCCCCGGCGGATCGTCGGGCGGCAGTGCGGCCGCGGTGGCCGCCGGGATCGTGCCGGCGGCCGGGGCGAGCGATGGCGGCGGTTCCATCCGCATCCCGGCCGCGTGTACCGGGTTGTTCGGGCTCAAGAGCTCGCGTGGCCTGATGCCGTTCGGTCCGCAGACCGGTGAACCGCTGTTCGGGATGGGCGTCGAAGGTGTGGTGACCCGGACCGTCCGTGATGCTGCCGCACTGTACGACGCACTGATCGGACCGACGCCGTCGTCGACCTACCCGGCGCCGCTGCACACCGAGACCTACAGTGCCCGGATCGCGACCCCGCCCCGGTTGCTTCGGATCGGGTACACCACGATCTCGGCGATCAACGCGAATCCGCACCCGGAGGCCGTCGCTGCGGTCGAGCACGCGGCGTCGATCCTGACCGAACTCGGCCACCAGGTCGAGGAGGTCGATCCGCCGCATGACGACGCCGCCCTCGCCCGCGACTTCCTCGACATCTGGTTCGCCAAGTGCGCCGCCCAGGTCGACGAGGTCCGACGCCTCACCGGCGCTCCCGACTCCCACTTCGAGGCCGACACCCTGACGCTGGCGGAACTGGGCCGGGCCGCCGGCGTCGTCCCGTTGTTCACCGCGCTCGACCACATCAACGACCACGTCCTGGCCCTCGACCGCTTCCACCAGACCCACGATCTGCTGCTGACGCCCACCCTCGCGGTACCGCCGCCGCGGGTCGGGTCGATGACCACGCCACCGGTGCTGCAGCGGGCGTCGCGGCTCGCCTCCCGCGCGCGGTCCGGGCGTGCGATCTCCCGCTTGGGGATCGTCGACAAGCTCATCTACGAGAGCCTCGGCTGGGTGCCGTACACGCAGCTCGCCAACCTCACGGGCCGGCCGGCGATGAGCGTGCCGCTGCACTGGACCGATGCCGGCCTTCCGCTCGGCGTGCAGTTCGTCGGTCGTCTCGGTTCCGACGGCGATCTCCTCGCCCTCGCGGCGGGCCTCGAAGCCGCCGCGCCGTGGTTCCACCGGTACGCCGACATCGCGCTGTAGTACGGGGCTAATCTCGTCTGCGAATGCACATGTCCCGGGACCGGCCCGGTCATTTTGGCGGTGTGAGGAGATGCGGTGGCGGAGCACGGGGCCGACGCGGTGGTCGTCGGCGCGGGACTGACGGGTCTCGTGGCGACATACGAACTCACCAAGGCCGGACGCCGCGTCGTCGTGGTCGACCAGGAGAATCGCAACAACCTTGGCGCGCAGGCATTCTGGTCGCTGGGCGGGTTGTTCATGGTGGACACGCCGGAGCAGCGTCGGCTGGGCATCAAAGACTCCGCGGATCTCGCCCTGCAGGACTGGATGGGGTCGGCCGGTTTCGATCGTGACGACGAGGACTATTGGCCGCGCCAGTGGGCCCGCGCCTACGTGGACTTCGCGGCCACCGAGAAACGGCAGTACCTTCACGACCTCGGGTTGCGCATCACCCCGATCGTCGGGTGGGCCGAACGCGGCGGCGGATTCGCCGACGGCCACGGCAACTCGGTGCCCCGCTTCCACCTCACCTGGGGAACCGGACCCGAGGTCGTGCGGGTCTTCGCCGAGCCGGTCCTGGAGGCGGAGAAGCGCGGGCTCGTCGAGTTCCGGTTCCGGCATCGCGTCGACGAGCTCATCGTCGACGACGGCGCCGCCGTCGGCGTACGGGGTGTCACGCTCGCCCCGACCGACGCCGAACGCGGCCAGGCGTCGAACCGGGATGTGGTGGGCGACTTCGAGATCCGTGCCGGGTCGGTCATCGTCACCTCGGGCGGCATCGGCCACAATCACGACCTGATCCGCAAGAACTGGCCAGTCGACCGTCTCGGTCCCGCGCCGGAGACGATGATCTCGGGTGTCCCGGCGCACGTCGACGGCCGGATGCTGGAGATCAGCGAGACCGCCGGCGCGAACATCGTCAACCGTGACCGGATGTGGCATTACACCGAGGGCATCCACAACTGGGACCCGATCTGGCCCGACCACGCGATCCGCATCATCCCCGGCCCGTCCTCGCTGTGGCTCGACGCCAACGGCAACCGCCTCGCACCGCCGAACTTCCCCGGTTTCGACACCATCTCGACGATGAAGGCCATCCTGGCGGCCGGCCACGACTATTCGTGGTTCGTCCTCACCCAGACGATCGTGGAGAAGGAGTTCATGCTGTCGGGTTCGGAGCAGAACCCCGACATCACCGCGAAGGACGTCAAGCTGGCCGCGAAGAGCCGGCTGGCGAAGGGCGCCGCGGGACCGGTCGACGCCTTCGTGCGCAACGGCGTCGACTTCGTGGTCGCCGACAACCTCCCGGAACTGGTCGCCGGGATGAACAAGATCGCCCGCGGCCCCGAACTCGACCTCGCGCACCTCGAACGCATCATCTCCGCACGCGACGCCGAGATCGGCAACAAGTTCTCCAAGGACGCACAGCTGATGGCGATCACCAATGCCCGACAGTTCGTCGGCGACAAGATCGTTCGGGTCGCCAAGCCGCATCGACTGCTCGATCCCGAAC
The DNA here is from genome assembly GCF_025143765.1 of Gordonia sp. p3-SID1431. NCBI lineage: Bacteria > Bacillati > Actinomycetota > Actinomycetes > Mycobacteriales > Gordoniaceae > Gordonia > Gordonia sp. p3-SID1431. The sequence continues at coordinate 6,212 of NZ_JAMBDT010000137.1, read as the reverse complement.
ACGGCCCGCTGATCGCGGTCCGGCTCAACATCCTGACCCGCAAGACCCTGGGCGGGCTCGAGACCAATCTCGACTCCCAGGTCCTGCGGCCGGACGGCACCGCCTTCGACGGCCTGTTCGCCGCCGGCGAGGTCGCGGGCTTCGGCGGCGGTGGCGTCCACGGGTACAACGCACTCGAGGGGACGTTCCTCGGCGGATGCATCTTCTCCGGCCGCGCCGCCGGCCGGGCGGTGGCGCGGGCCACAACGCGCCGCTGACCCGTCACCGGTCAGCGTCGAAAAGGGTTGCCTGCCCTATACATTCGCGGCACGATCTGCTGCCCCACGGTTTGTACGCATGGGCTAGTGTGTTCAGCGTGCCGGTGCCCCAGACGATCCTGACGCGGAAGACCAAGTCGGCGATCTTCCTCGTCTTCACCATCGACGACGGCGGTGAAGACGCGGTTCGCGCTGCGCTGGAAGACATCCCCGGCCTGAACAACGCGGTGTCCTCGCGGGCTCCCGAGGCGGCACTGGCCGGGATCGTGTCGATCGGCTCCGCGGCGTGGGACCGCCTGTTCACCGGCCCGCGACCACGCTCGTTGCGGCCGTTCGTCCCCTACGAGGGCGATGTCCACACCGCCCCGGCGACGCCCGCCGATCTGCTCGTGCACATCAAGTCCGACGACATGGGCCTGTGTTACGAACTCGGCGCCAAGATCACCGAGGCATTCGGGGACGCGGTCACCGTCGTCGACGAAGTGCACGGGTTCCGCTACTTCGACCTGCGCGACCTCATCGGCTTCGTCGACGGCACCGAGAACCCGATCGGGCAGGCGGCGATCGACGCGATCACGGTCGGCGGGGAGGACCCGGACTTCGAGGGCGGCAGCTACGTCGCCATCCAGCGCTACGTACACGACCTGTCGTCGTGGAACGACCTGAGCACCGAGGAGCAGGAAGCCGCGATCGGGCGCACCAAGCTCGACAACGTCGAGATGGCCGACGACGTGAAGCCCCCTAACTCCCACATCGCGCTGAACGTCGTCGAGGACGAGAACGGCGAGGAGATCGACGTGGTGCGGGACAACATGCCGTACGGCGACGTCTCGGGTGCCGGCGTCAACGGCACGTTCTACATCGCCTACTCGGCAGCGCCCGACGTCACCGAGGAGATGCTGCGCAAAATGTTCATCGGCGACCCACCCGGCACCTACGACCGCCTCCTCGACTTCACCACCGCGGTCACCGGGGCCCAGTTCTTCACCCCGACACTCGACTTCCTCGAAGACCTGCCACCCGCGCCCGACGCCGCACCCACGGCTTCCCCCGCCCCGACGACCCGTTCCGACGGCTCGCTGGGCATCGGGTCACTGCACTGACGACACCCGCCATCCGACCACCGCATCCGCCACAACCCGGCCGCACCAGGAGGACACCATGAACAACCTGCATCGCGAACTTGCACCGATCTCCGACGCGGCCTGGGCGGAGATCGAAGAGGAGGCGACCCGCTCCTTCAAGCGCAACGTCGCGGGCCGTCGCCTCGTCGACGTGACCGGGCCGCTCGGCTCCGACACCGCATCGGTGACGCTCGGACATCGCACCAAGATCGACTCACCGTCGCAGGGGATCACCGCCTTCCAACGGCGCACCCAGTCGCTCGTGGAACTCAAGGTCCCGTTCACGGTGTCCCGCGAGGCCATCGACGACGTCGACCGCGGCGCGAAGGACTCCGACTGGGACCCGGTCGTGGAAGCCGCGCGCGAACTCGCGCTCGCCGAGGACCGGGCGATCTTCGAGGGTTACGCCGCGGCGTCGATCACCGGCATCCGCGCCGAGGCCGCCGCCACCCCCATCCCGCTGCCCGCCGACGTGCGCGACTACCCGGAGGCGGTCAGCCAGGCGCTGAGCACACTGCGCCTGGCGTCGGTCGACGGTCCGTACGCGGTGGCCCTGTCGGCCGAGGCCTACACCCAGGTCAACGAGACGTCGAACCACGGCTACCCGATCCTCGAACACATCCAGCGCCTGTTCACCGGCGACATCGTGTGGGCGCCCGCGATCAGCGGCGCGTTCGTGATGAGCACCCGCGGCGGCGACTTCGAACTGACCATCGGCCAGGACGTGTCCATCGGTTACGACTCACACGACGCCGACGTGGTGAACCTGTACTTCCAGGAGTCGTTCACCTTCCTGACCCACACCGCCGAGGCAGCCGTCGCGCTGACCGAACCGCCGACCGTCTGAGCAGCTGCCCGCGGTTCCCGCCTGCGCGGATTCCCGGTGGGCAGATACTCGGCGGCGTCCGTTGCGAGCGGCAACTAGTCTGGCGCACGTGATCGCAGTGAACTCCGGCCGGCTCTCGCTCCCGGCGCCTACCGTTGCCTTCGGCCCGCTCGCTTCGCTCCCGGCGCCTAGATGCTGACCCGACTCGTCCGCACCTACCTCTCCCGGTACCGCATCAACGTCGCGCTCGTCATCGTGCTGCAACTGCTGGCGACCATCGCGATGCTGTACCTGCCGAGCCTCAACGCCGACATCATCGACAACGGCGTCGCCCGCGGGGACACCGGTTACATCCTGCGCATCGGCGGCTGGATGCTGCTGGTGAGCGTCGCCCAGATCATCGTGACGGTGACCGCGCAGTACTTCGGCGCGCGCGCCGCGCTCGGGGTCGGGCGCGACATCCGGGGCGACCTCCTGCACCGGGTGAACTCCTTCTCCGCACGCGAGGTCGGCACGTTCGGCGCGCCGTCACTGATCACCCGCACCACCAACGACGTCCAGCAGGTGCAGCTGCTCATCGTGATGAGCAGCGCGATCCTGGTGATGGCGCCGATCATGTGCATCGGCGGGATCGTCATGGGCGTCCGGGAGGCGCCGGCCCTGTCCTGGGTCATCGCCATCGCGGTGCCCATCCTCGGGGTGTCGATGGGGGCCATCATCGCGAAGATGATCCCCGGCTTCCGGGCGATGCAGGAACGGATCGACAACGTCAACCGCGTCCTGCGCGAGCAGATCACCGGCATCCGGGTTGTGCGGGCGTTCGTGCGAGAAGACTACGAACGCAAGCGTTTCGCCGTGGCCAACGACCACCTCGCCGACGCGACCCTGCACGTCGGCCGATTGATGGCCCTGATGTTCCCGGTCGTCATGGTGATCACCAACGTCACCATCGTCGCGGTGATCTGGTTCGGCGGGCACGCGGTCTCCGACGGTTCGCTGGAGATCGGCGCACTGACCGCGGTGATGAGCTACGTGATGCAGATCCTGATGTCGGTGATGATGGCGTCGTTCCTGGCGATGATGGCCCCGCGCGCGGCGGTCTGCGCCGAACGCATCTCCGAGGTCCTCGCCACCGACACCTCGGTCCATCCGCCGAGTGAACCGGTCGGTTTCGCCACCCACCCCGGCACGGTGGAGTTCGATGCCGCCGAGTTCCGCTATCCCGGCGCCGACGACCCGGTGTTGAGCGGCATCGACTTCCGCGTCGAGCCGGGCACCACGACCGCGATCGTCGGCTCGACGGGGTCGGGCAAGACCACCCTCGTCGGGCTGGTGCCGCGGCTGATCGACACGACCTCCGGCGCGGTCCGGGTCGGCGGCACCGACGTCAAGCGGCTCGATCCCGACGAGCTCCGGTCGGTCGTCGGTCTGGTGCCCCAGCGGCCGTACCTGTTCTCGGGAACCATCCGCTCGAACCTGCTGCACGGCAAGGCCGACGCCACCGACGACGAGATCTGGGAGGCGCTGCGCATCGCGCAGGCGGAGGACTTCGTGTCCGCGATGCCCGACGGCCTGGACACCAAGGTGTCCCAGGGCGGGACGACCGTCTCCGGCGGGCAGCGGCAGCGCCTGGCGATCGCACGCGCCCTCATCCGGCGGCCCGCGATCTACCTCTTCGACGACTCGTTCTCCGCGCTCGACCTGACCACCGATGCGCGGCTGCGCGCCGCACTGCGCCCCGCCACCCGCGACGCCGCGGTCATCGTCGTGGCGCAACGCATCTCGACCATCGTCGACGCCGAGCAGATCGTCGTGCTCGATCGCGGCCGGGTCGTCGGGCTCGGTACCCACGACGACCTGCGGCAGTCGTGCCCGACCTACGCCGAGATCGTCGAATCGCAGATGGCGATGGAGGAGCGCTCATGACCCGGCCCGGAGGCCCGCCGATGGCGGCCGGACCCGAATCCAAGCCTCGCTCGTTCTGGCCGTCGGTCAAACGCGTTGTCGCACAGCTCGCGTCGTACCGACTGCTGATGACGGTCACGCTCGCGTCGCTGGTCGGCTCGGTCGTGCTGATCGCGATCGCGCCCCGCGTGCTGGGTTACGCCACCGACCTCGTCTTCGACGGCGTGATCGGCCGCACCCTGCCCGAGGGGCTCACCAAGGAACAGGCGGTGGCCGGGCTCCGCGAGAGCGGTGACGACACGTTCGCCGACATGGTCTCGTCGATGGACGTGACCCCCGGCGTCGGAGTGGATTTCGGCGCCGTCGGTCGCGTGCTGCTGATCACCCTCGTGCTGTACGTGGTGTCCTCGGCGCTCGCCTGGCTCGCCGGGTACCTGCTGAACATCGTCGTCGTCGGCACCATCCGCCGGCTCCGCGACGACGTCGAGGCCAAGGTGCATCGCCTGCCGCTGCGCTACTACGACACGATGCCGCGCGGCGAGCTGTTGAGCCGGGTGACCAACGATCTCGACAACCTGTCACAGAGCATGCAGCAGACCATCTCCCAGTTCGCGAACTCGGTGCTGACGGTGATCGCGCTGCTGATCATGATGATCTGGATCTCGCCGCTGCTGGCGCTCATCGCGGTGGCCACGGTGCCGCTGGCGATCATCGCGACCGGCATCATCGCGAAGCGTTCGAAGCCGCACTTCTCGGCCCAGTGGTCGTCGACGGGCGCGCTCAATGCTCAGGTCGAGGAGGCCTTCACCGGGCATGAGCTGGTGACCGCCTTCGGCCGTCAGCGCGAGATCGAGGCGACCTTCGACGAGCGCAACGAGAAACTGTACGAGTCGAGTTGGCGCGCACAGTTCATCTCCGGCGTCATCATGCCGACAATCATGTTCCTGGGGAACCTGAACTACGTGGCGGTCGCGGTCGTCGGTGGTCTGCGCGTGGCGTCGGGCTCGCTGAGTCTCGGTGAGGTGCAGGCGTTCATCCAGTACTCGCGCCAGTTCACGCAGCCGCTGACGCAGATCGGTTCGATGATCAACCTGATGCAGAGCGGTGTCGCCTCCGCCGAGCGGATCTTCGACATCCTGGACGCCGACGAGCAGTCGCCCGACGCCGCGAATCCGAAGACGCCCGCCGAGGACAAGGGACTCATCGAGTTCGACGACGTCTCCTTCCGCTACGTCGAGGACAAGCCGCTGATCGAGAATCTCAGTCTGGTCGCGCGTCCCGGGCACATGGTCGCGATCGTCGGCCCGACCGGCGCGGGCAAGACCACCCTGGTCAACCTGATCATGCGGTTCTACGACGTCGATTCCGGTGTCATCCGGGTCGACGGCGTCGACTCCACGGACATGACGCGAGACGACCTGCGCGAGCGCACCGGCATGGTGCTGCAGGACTCGTGGCTGTTCGGCGGCACGATCTACGACAACATCGCCTACGGCGATCCCACCGCCTCGCGAGAGGAGGTGCTCGACGCCGCCCGGATGAGTCACGTCCACCACTTCGTGCGCACCCTCCCCGACGGCTACGACACCGTGCTCGACGACGAGGGCGGTGGCGTGAGTGCCGGTGAGCGGCAGCTCATCACGATCGCGCGGGCCTTCCTCGCCCGGCCCACGATCCTCATCCTCGACGAGGCGACGAGTTCCGTCGACACCCGCACCGAGCTGCTCATCCAGAAGGCGATGGCCAATCTGCGGTCGGATCGCACGAGTTTCGTCATCGCGCACCGACTCTCCACGGTGCGCGACGCCGACGTCATCGTCGTCATGGAGGACGGGCACATCGTCGAGCAGGGCAACCACGACGAACTGCTCGCCGCCCGCGGCGCCTACTGCCGGCTGTACGAAAGCCAGTTCACCGGGGCCATCGAGGCGAGCTGAGACCCTTCGTGACGCTCGCAAGCTCGCTCCTCAGGGAGCACAAGAAGGCTCGCTTCGCTCGCACCTTAGGGAGCAGGAAAAGCGCGTCCCCACCCCGCTCCCTAATCCGAGAGCGCCACACACCCATTGGTCCCTGAGGTGCGAGGAGCGATAGCGACGAGCC
>NZ_JAMBDT010000136.1:0-10863 GCF_025143765.1 Gordonia sp. p3-SID1431 | reverse complement strand
TTTGGCGAGTACCTTGGTCTCATGTCCTCGATCACCGAGCTCCGCGACACCCTCATCGGTCTGCAACCCCCACCCGACGACGGGAGTGGTCGCGCGGCGGTCGAGCGACTCGACGAACTACGCGTGCTACGCAACGTCCTCGATCACCAGATCGCCGTCCACATCGCCCTGTTGGAGGATTCGGGAGCACCGGCGCGAGCAGGGTCGACGACCCGATCCTGGCTGATCGAGATGGGCCTACCCCCGACGGCCGCGCACCGCGGTGCACGGATCGCCGCCGGACTGGGATCGTTACCGAAAGTCGCTGACTGCGCCGCCGACGGGTATCTGTCTGCCGAGTGTGTCGATGCCGTGGTCCGCGGCATCGCGTCCATCGCCAAACAGGCAGCGCCCGCGCTGACCGACGATGACCGGTCGGTGTTCGAGAGCGAGCTGCTCGCGCAGGCGTTCTCCGGGGCCACCCCCGCCGAGATCAACACTCACGCCCGCAGTATCGCCATGCGGGTCGCCGTTGACGATCCGCACGCGGTTGCGGCAGCCGATGATGCGTCGCTGAACACTGTGCACACCAGGGTGACCGACGAAGGCCGGGTCGCGATCACCGCAGACGTAACCGCAGTGATCGGGGAGAAGTTCCTGTCGATGATCGACGAACGCTCCTGCCCGCGCCCCGAACCCGACGGCGCCGACGACCGCCGCGATGCCGGCCAACGCCGCGCGGACGGTCTGGAACTCCTTCTAGACCAGGCTGCGATCGGTGCAGCGATGACCACTGCGGGCGCACCGCGAACGCAGTTACTCATCACCATTCCTGCTGATGGCGTTGGACAGGCAAGGTTGCCGTGGGTCGGAGCAGTGACAGGCTCGACAGCACAACAACTCTCGTGCGACGGCGCGGTGGCCGACATCGTCCTCAACAGTGAGGGGGTGCCGTTGCGGATGGGAACGACGAAGCGGTTGTTCCCGCATCACCTGCGGCAAGCGATCGTCGTGCGGGATATGTGTTGCGTGAAGTGTGGTGCCCCAGCGGCACATACGCAAGTTCACCATCTGATCCCCTGGGCTGATGGTGGCGCTACTGATCTGGACAACGGGTGCCTGCTCTGCCAGCGCTGTCACACCCAGGTCCACCACCACGGCTGGCAGGTCGTGATGGGTCCCGACCGTCATCCCTGGCTCATCCCGCCCGCTGACATCGACCCGAAACGTCTACCCCGGCCGGCCTACAACCGGCGCACCATGCGACTCGACGACGCACTCGCGTAACCGCCTTTGCCCCACAGGCCCTCCGGCATCGACCCCGACGCCACACGACCCTTGACAACTCCACAGTGTTAAAACAAACCCCTGCCCACCGGGGCACTGTCGCGGAAGATGATCAGTAGCAATCTCTTCGCGAGAGATCCCTGGGGTCCCGGGGGGGATCGAAGCTGCACTTGAGATCAACCGTTCCCGCCTTCACAGCAACCAATAGCCAGGCGGTGAGTCAGCCCCGGCCCGGCCCCCTCCCCTCAGAGCGCAGCTGAGCCTGGAACACTTTCGGATCAGGCCGCGGCATCTCCGAAATCACTGCCGGAATCGGAATCGGCGCTCGAGTCCGAGTCGCTACCGGAGTCGTTGCCATCGGAATCAGAGGTGTCGGAATCAGCGGTGTCGGAATCAGCGGCGTCGGAATCAGCGGCGTCGGAACCGGCACCGTCGGAGTCAGCGGCGTCGGAACCGGCACCGTCGGAATCCAAAGTGTCAGGATCCGAGGTGTCGGGCTCGGGCGCGTCGGAGTCTCCAGCATCCGGGTTCCCGACGCCACCCTCTTCGGAGGCCAGCGGCGCGCGGTGCCTGCCGACGTAGGAATCCTCGGCCGAGCGGTGCTTGCCGACGTAGCTGTCGGCCTCGTCGGTCTCATCGTCGGTGGCGGCCGAATCCGCCGATGCGTCGACGACCGACATGATCGTGCGCGCCACGGTGTTCGACGCCCCGGAGCCGATTGCCTCGTTGCCGATCGGTTCGGTCGCGGGCAGACCGAACGGGAACTCGTAACTCGGGATGCGGATCACGGGGACGAGTTCGCCGGTGTCGAGTTGCCCGAACTCGATGACCGGCAGGCCCAGCCGATTCGGCCGGAGCTCGCCGTTGACCTCGACCAGCGGGCGGAAGGTGACGGTCGAACCCAGCCAGTCGACGGTGATCGGAGCCGTGAATCCGTAATCGCTCGTCAGCCGAAGGAAGTTCCCGCTGAACAGGTCGTAATCGCCCCCGATGCTCAGGCGGGCGAAGTCCTTGGAAAGCGACATCCAGTCGCCGTCGAAGTCGATTCCGGAGCCACTCAGGACGCCGGCGAGCAGACCCTCGAGAACGTCGGCGCCGAGTCCGCCGAGAACCCCTCCCGGATCGGCGATCAGCGCTGTCGGGTCAGTGAGCGCGAACTGTAGTTCGCCGTTCGGTTGCTGCCACCGGAAGTCGAAGGTGCCCAGCACGTTCGCGCAGGCTCCGGCGCCGTCGGCATAGGCACCGGTGAGGCCGCCATAGCAACCCACACCCTTGACGCCGGGTATCGTCGTGATCGTCTCGCCGAGGACCGTGACGTCGAGCGGCCCGGTGTTCCACGCGTGTGCCATCCCGATCAGTGCGAACGACCTCGCCGTCCGTCCGTCACTCGCCCCCGCGGTCGCGATGCTCAGCGGCAGATACGATGTCGCAGTCGCGTCGCCGCCGCGGTATGCGAGCGCGAACTGGAAACCGTTCCCGGCGACCGTCGCCGAGCCCTCGGTGGCGGGGCCGTCGGTCATCGTCGGTGGCAGGTCGATGCCGAGGAAGCGGAGGATGTCGCCGAGGACCGAACCGGACACGGTGTCGAACACCTGCTTGACCGGATCGTAGATCGCGACCGGCACCACCTCGATGCGGTCGGGCAGGACGACGGCGAGTCCGATGCCGCCGAGCTCGGTGCTCGACTGAGAGCAGTCGGCCCCGTCCCGGACGCCGCCGGAAACGCAGCTCTGGATGCGCCACTGCTCCGCGATGTCGGCGAGCGCGCCGTTCCCGATCTCGGAGATCAGACCGCCGAGCGGGTTTCCGCTGTTGAAACCGTTCAGCCAGTCGTCGAGTTCGCCGATCGCCGGTGGTATCACCGCGGCCTCGGCCACCGCCGGTTCCGCGACCTGTCCGGCGCCGATCGCGGCGACGGTCGCCAACGCGGCCGCCCCCGCGATCGCACGATGCTGCCGCCGCTGCTTCCGGTTCTCGCGTCGAGCGACCTTCGTCGATCGCTGAATTCCGCTGCGCCCCAACCTGGTCATCCGTCCCACCCTCTTCTCCCCGACCGCCCGAGCTGAGTAAGTGAATCATCACGCTCGGTGAACAGATGGTCGATCGGAGGAAATGGCACGAATCGGCGGTTCTGGTCAGACGTCCCACCCCTACCAGCGGTCGCGGTCGAGACCCTGACCAGAGGCACCGGCGTCGGCGGCGCACCCGAATCCCACGACCCGGCGGGCGGGACCGCTCTCTCCCGCGGCGATCTCGACCTTGCCCAGCATCATCGGCTCGGGCAGGGCGGCCAGGAACTCCCCCAGCGCCGACGGAGCGAGCGTCCACACCTCGCCGCGAATCGCACGGCCGGCCTCGGGATCGCGGATCAGTCCCGGTTTGGGCGGGGTCGTGTCGAGTGCGACCAGACGGTACGACGGGGTCGTGGTGACCTCGCCGGCCCACCGGGCACCCCGTTCGCTGAGCTCGTGCGTCAGTGGCCCACCCCGCATGTGCGCCCCGAAGACCGCGAGTTCGATCGCATCGTCGGGCTCCGCCCAGGAGGGCGCCACCGAGTCGTCACCGACGAAGCGACGTGCCACGTCGACGAGCACGGCGTCGGCATGCGCGACGCCGAGGAACGTGACGCCGAACTGTGCTGTGCTGCCGTCTCCTTCGATGACCGTCCCGGCCGGCACCGCGAGTCCGCAGAGGTCGAAGAGGTTGCAGAAGTTGGTGTATGTGCCCATCCGCGAGTTCACGCCCACCGGATCGGCGGCCACCTCGGCGAGCGTCGGGTGCGCCGGCGCGGTCGGGACCATCAGGACCGTCGCATCGCCCCATTGGTCCATCGCCGCCGCACGAAGGTCCGCCAGCCGACGACGGGCGCGCAACAGGTCGACCGCCGAGAATCGGTCCGCCGCACCGATGATGGCCGACACCGTCGGATCGAGGCCGGCGGCGCCGGGATCGGCAACGGAATCGAGGTAGTCCCCCACCGCCTCGTATCGCTCGGCGACGAGCGCGTCGTCGTAGAGGAGCCGGGCGGCCTCGAGGAACGGCGACAGGTCGATGGTCTTGATCATGAGCCCCGCCGCCTCGGCACGATGCACCGCGTCGTCGAACGCGGCGCGCCATCTGTCGTCCAGACCGGGCAGCTCGGTGGGCACGGCGACGACCGGGCGTTCGGGCGCGGCGTAGGGCATAGACTTCGGGAAGGGGCGTTTCCCAGCGGCTTTCGCCATCACCGCAACCGATCGGTCGGCCAGCGCGAGGTCGGCGGCGAAGATGGTGAGGACATCGTAGCTCCGACAGGCGGGTACGACTCCGTCGGTGGAGACGACACCGAGGGTCGGCTTGACACCGACGATGCCCTGCAGGCCCGCCGGCACCCGACCCGACCCGGCGGTGTCGGTCCCGATGGCGATGTCGGCGAATCCGAGGGCGACCGCCACCGCCGATCCCGAGCTCGATCCACCCGAGATGCGGTCGGGGCGTCGGGAATCCCGCACCGCACCATAGGGACTGCGAGTACCCACCAGTCCGGTCGCGAACTGGTCGAGATTGGTCTTGCCCAGCACCACCGCGCCGGCCGCACGCAGGGCGGCGACCGCGGGCGCATCGGCCTCGGGGGTGAAAGCGAAACCGGGACACCCGGCGGTGGTCGGCAGACCGCCGACGTCGACGTTGTCCTTGACCGCGAGAAGAATGCCCGCCAGCGGTCCGCCGGTCGCGACGGACCGCTCGTATTCGGCACGCACCTCGGCCTCGGGCCGGAGCGTGATGAACACCTCCGGACGATTCGCCTCGGCGATCCGCGCGTACACCTCGTCGATCCTGCTCATGCCACCCGCTCCTCGTCGTCCGCGTTCTCCGACGCTCCGCCGTCGGCCACGCTCACACCGGCCGCTCGCGCAGCGAATTCACCTTGCACCGACCATCTCTCGCGCTCCTCCGCACGAGCGATCTCCATCGTCTCCCGGCGAGCCGCGATGTCGCCGGCGTGCTCGTCGAGGAAGCGCTGATGCGCGGCCAGCGAGAACTCGCCGTCGACGATCTTCGTGCTGTCGCCGCGCCCGGCGGCGACGTCGGCCCGCATGTCGAGCAGCTCCTCCGAGCTGACCGGATACCAGTGAATACGGTCGAAGAACCGCAGCAGCCACGGATGTTCGGGATCGAAACCCGGGGCCGGCAACGGATGCCGGTGGTTCCACACCTGGGTTGTCCGTCCGACGAACTGATAACCGCCCGGGCCTTCCATGCCGTAGATGCACAGGTAGGCGCCGCCGATACCCACCGCGTTCTCCGGGGTCCAGGTGCGGGCCGGGTTGTACTTGGTCGTGACCAGGCGGTGGCGGGGATCCAGCGGAACGGCCACCGGCGCACCGAGATAGACGTCGCCGAGACCGAGGACGAGGTAACTGGCGTCGAAGACCGTGCGGTACACGTCGTCGACGGAGTCCAGGCCGTTCATCCGGCGGATGAACTCGATGTTCCACGGACACCACGGGGCGTCGGACCGCACGCCGAGCATGTACCGTTCGATTGCTTCGCGAGTGGCCGGGTCGTCCCATGAGAGCGGCAGGTGCACCGTACGGCTAGGCACCACGAGGTCTTCGGCGGCCGGCAGTTGGCTTTCGCATTCGGTCAGCCACTCCAGCATCTGCGCCTGCGACCACACGTCCGGGTCCGCCTTCACCTGCAGGGAGCGGATTCCTGGCGTGAGATCGATGAGCCCGCGCGGCTTCTCGGCGGCGATCCGCTCGGCCAGCGCATGTACCCGGGCCCGCAGGGCCAGGTCGAGGTGCATCTCGCCGTACTCGACGAGCACGTTGTCGTCGCCGGACCGGCGGTAGGTGACGGTGGTCGATCCGTCGGCGGTCGTCGTGGTGCCCAGGATTCCGTTGTCGGCGTCGCCGCCCGACGACAGGACGTCGACGAAGCACGCCCGCCGGCCCAACCCGACCTCGGCGGGCGAGGCCGCACGGTCACCGCGCACCGCGACGAACCGGATCGTGTCACCCGGCTTCAGCTGGCCGAGCTTCCAGCGCTGCGCGGTCGTGACCGTCACCGGGCACACGAATCCACCGAGACTCGGGCCGTCCGGGCCGAGCAGAATCGGTGTGTCCCCGGTGAAGTCGAGGGCACCGACCGAGTAGGCGGTGTCGTGGATGTTCGACGGGTGCAGACCGGCCTCGCCACCGTCGTCGCGCGCCCACCGGGGTTTGGGTCCGATCAGCCGGATACCGGTCCGGTCGGAGTTGAAGTGCACCTCGTAGTCGGTCGCGAACAGATCGGCGATGTCGTCCTCGGTGAAGAACTCCGGGGCGCCGTGGGGTCCGACGGTCACCGCCAGTTGCCAGCTGTTGGTGAACGCCGGTTGCTCGTCGGAGAGGATGCGCCGGCGCGCGCCGGCCGGCGCACCCAGCAACGCGAGATCGTCGCCGGCCACCAGCGCCCGCCCGTCGAGCCCGCCGAACTTCCCCATGGTGAAGGTGGACCGGCTCCCGAGGTGATCGGCGGCGTCGAACCCACCCCCCACCGCCAGATACGCCCGCATGCCGAGGGTGCCGATCGATCCGATGTCGAGCACGTCACCTGGTTCGAGAGTCAGCGGAACCCATTGCGGTGCAACTGTTCCGTTGATCGTCACCGGGACCGGCGCCCCGGTGACGGCCACGACCGCGGACCGGTCGAACCGCAGGGCCGGCCCCATCAGCGTGATCTCGAGACCGGCTGCCGTCCCCGGATTGCCGACAGCGATGTTGGCGAGCCGGAAGGACAGGTCGTCCATGGGACCGGAGGGGGGTACGCCGACCTTCCAGTACCCGACCCGGCCGGGCCAGTCCTGGATGGTGGTGAGCGGACCGGACCGCAGTACGGTCACCGCGCCCGTGGTGGTGGCAGACATGATGGTGGGATCCTCGTCGGAGTCAGGCGACGCCCGGGGGCGTGGAGGTGAACGGAGGTCAGGACGGCCGGGTGACGATGACGCGCACCGCCGTCGGATCGAATCCGTTGCAGGGGTTGTTGATCTGCGGGCAATTCGAGATGAGTACCAGGGTGTCGACCTCGGCGCGCAGCGCCAGTCGCTTGCCGGGGGCGGACAACCCGTCGACGATCCCCAGCGAGCCGTCGGGATCGACGGGGACGTTCATGAAGAAGTTGACGTTGCCGACGAGGTCGGCCTTGCCGAGGCCGTGCCGGCTGCCCTCGATGAGGAAGTTCTCGACGCATGCGTGCTGGTGCTTGGTGTGGTGGCCGTAGCGCAGCGTGTTGGACTCCTGCGAGCAGGCGCCGCCGAGGGTGTCGTGGTTGCCGACCTCGTCGGCGACGATCGTCATCAGCGGACTGGAGTCGTGGTCACGGATCACGCTGCCGGTGGTGAGGAAGATGTTGCCCTGCGCGGCGATCGTCGCCTGGGCCGAATACCGCTGGGCAGTGTCGGCGGCGGCGTAGAACAATGTGTCGACGGCCTGGTTGCCGTGCAGGTCGACGATGGTCAGCACGTCGCCGGCGGCGACGACGCCCGACCACGGAGCCCGGTCGCCCACATGCGCGTCGTCGACGACGGTGCCGGGGACGAGAGCGAGTTCGGCGGCCGGCGCCGAGGCGAAATCGGTGATGAGTGCGGTGTTTGTCTCGGTCACGATGGGTGGTCCTCTCTGCGGGTCGGCTCAGTGATGAGCCGCGGCCCAGACGTCTTCGGAGTTGGCGACCGCGCGCTGGTACTCGGGGTCGGTGCCGGCGACCTCGGCCAGCAGCGTGTCGAGATCGCTCTTCGCCTGCCACGCCAGCACTTCCAGCGAGGTGGTGTCGAAATGCGGCGACGGGTCGAGCGGATGCGCGGTGTTGGCGATCGCGACCGTGCACGGCAGATGCAGGATCAGATCGACCGAACGCCCGGGGCCCGCGCTGCCCGTCGAGCGCAGTGTCCCGTCGGCGTCGACGGTGACGCCGTGGAAGAACGACAGCGACGGCGCCACATCCGTAGGTGTCAGACCGTGCTTCGCGGCCGCGAGCGTGAACAGCTCACGTCCGGCCGGACTACCCGAATGCACCTCCCCGGCTCCATATCTCGCGGTGTTGCCCGCGAGGGTCGAGGTACCGCACAGGGCGTCGTGGTGACCGGAATCGTCGGCGACCACGGTTGCGAGCACGCGGCCCTGATCGCTGAGGAGCGGATGACCCGCACCCAGGTACGCCTGCCACGGGACCTTCACGGTGTCGGCGACGTTGAGACGCTCCCACGGCGCGTCGGCGCGCCAGAGCAGCAGATGTGCGCAGGCCGCGCCGGCCACATCGGTGAGCCGCAACCGGGTCCCCCGTGCCAGGACCTTGCTGGTGTAGCGGCCACCGGGCACCGCCTCCGCCCAGGTCAGCGAGGTGGCCGGGACGTCGGCGGGCGGGTTGGGCCAGGCCGATGGCGGCACCACCGGCATGCTGTCGGTGATGGCACCGGCCTGCGCACGGGCGTGTTCGCGGGCGCCCGTGGTGGTGCCGGTACCCGCCGCGGTGATCGTGCTCATTCGGAACTCCCTGTTGTAGATGGTGTTCGGGTGCCACCCTGCTCCCCGAGAAGCGAGCTAGCGAACGTCTCCCCCTGCTCCCCGAGAAGCGAGCTAGCGAACGTCTCCCCCTGCTCCCTGAGGAGCGAGCTTGCGAGCGTCTCCCCCTGCTCCCTGAGGAGCGAGCTTGCGAGCGTCACGAAGGGTCTTCGCAACTCGTCTCGCCAGGACCCTTCGTGACGCGCCCTCCGCAAGCTCCGGGCGCTCCTCAGGGAGCAGAGGTTGTGCGGTTCTTTCGGATTAGGGAGCAAGGGGGCATCAGGCGGACGGGGAGGTCGTCACCGGTCGCGGGTGTTCTTTTCCGCGGGGGTAGCAGGCGATGCCGACGAGGACGGTCGCCACGATGCAGATGGGGCCGGCCCAGCGGAGGATCGGCATCTCACCGGACGGGTCGAAGACCTCGGCCCGCGGCCACGCCAGATTGATCACCATCAGGACGCCGTAGAGCACCGCGAGGGCGTTCACCACGATCCCGAATCGGCCCAGGCTGAACAGCTTTCGGCCGCCGGCGTCGACGGCCGGCGTGTCCCGGCCGCCGCGATGCGGCCAGCCCTGGAACCGCCGGTAGAGCATCGGGCCGGTGACGGCCAGGTAGGCGAGGTAGATCAGGATGATGCACACGCTGGCGAGGGTCGCGAAGATCGCCGAGTTGCCGACGTTGACGAGCAGGATGCCGATGCAGAGCACACCGATCAGGATCGACGGCAGGATCGGGGTCCCGGTGCGGCTGTTGACATGTGCCAGTTGCGCCGAGAACGGGAGCCGGCCGTCGCGAGCCATGGAGAACATCAGACGCGAGCAGGCGGTCTGGATGGCGAGGGTGCAGATGAAGATGGCCACCGCCACGTCGGCGAGGAGGACCTTGCCCCAGAAGCTGCCGAGCACGGAATCGAGGACGTACGGCAGACCGCCGGTCGCGAGTTGCTCATCGAGGGTGGGTGCCGCCATCAGGGTGCCGAGCAGCATCAGTCCGCCGCCGATGGCCGAAACGGTCAGCGCCATCCGGATAGTGCGCGGTGCGACGCGGCGCGGGTCCCTCGTCTCCTCGGCCAGCTCACCCGCCGACCCGAAACCGACCATGACGTACGCGGCCATCAGACCGGAGACGATGAACGCCCAGATGTAACCGGGCTGCTGACCGGGAACGCCGGTGTCGAAGACGACGTCGGGACCGCGCTGGGCGTGGGTGAACAGTGCCAGGATCACCGCGACGACACCGACGAGTTCGCAGACGACGCCGATGCTGTTGACCCGGCTCATCCACCGGACGCCGACACAGTTGATGGCGGTCACGACCACGAGCAGAACCGAGCCGAGGAGGACGGCGTTGGCCGCACCGCTCGTGGTGGTGAGGGTCGGGTCGTCGCCGATGATCTGAAAGCCGATCCAGATCGACGGCAGGACGACCTGCAGGGCGATCGCGGCCGCGGCGGCGGTGACGACCTGCGCGATCATCATGAACCAGCCGCCGAACCAGCCGACGACCTCGCCGCCCATCCGGCGGGACCACTGGTAGATCGCGCCCGAGATCGGGTATCGCGCCGCGATTTCGGCGAAGCACAGCGCCACCAGGAACTGGCCGGCGTAGACGATCGGCCAGGTCCAGAAGAAGGCCGGGCCGCCGAAACCGAAACCCAGGCCGAACAACTGAAAGATGGTGGTCAGGATCGAGACGAACGAGAACCCGGCGGCGAAGGACGCGAACTTGCCGAGCGAACGATGGAGTTGCTGGTCGTAGCCGAGTGCCGAGAGGTCGTGAGCGTCGGCATCTCCGGCGCCCGGGCCGGACGATGATCCAGCGGCCGAGGAGGGCGATGCCGCGGGAGCCACTTCGGGGGTGGAGGTCATGCGCGGTCTTCCTTTCCGAGAAGAAGCTCCACGTTGAGCACGGTTGAGGCAGGCACTGTTTCCTGTCACCTGATAGGTAAGCCCTCGCTGATTTCTATCGATTGACAGAATTGTTCCGGTCGTGAAAACTCCCGTTACGTCCGCGTAATGTAGCTTCTCACCGAACGTGTCATTTTCTCATCGGCTTGTCATAGGCGTGTCA
>NZ_JAMBDT010000135.1:0-10900 GCF_025143765.1 Gordonia sp. p3-SID1431 | reverse complement strand
GTTTGCGGGTTCGGCCGCCGGTCCGGTAACGGCACCGGCGCACGGGTAGTCTTCGCGCGTGACCAACTCGCCATACCAGCCGGGGGACCCGCGATTCGGGCCACAACCGCAACCCGGGCAGTACCCGCCGAACGGCGGGTATCCGCCACCGAATCAGCCCTACGGTGCTCCGCCACCGAATCAGGGGCCTTACGGTGCGCCGCAGCCGTACCCGGGTCCGATGCCGGGCGGGATGTACCCGCCCGGGGCGCCGTTCCCGCCGCCACCGAAGAAGAAGCGCACCGGTCTGTGGGTCGCGCTGGGAATCGTCGGGGTGCTGCTCTTGATCGTGATCGCCGGTGGCGTGGCGCGGGTGCTGGTGTCGTCGGCGCAGGGAGGTGGGGTCACCGACACCAGTGACGTCGACGCCGGCGAGTGCATCGTCGTGACGGCGGAGCCGGAGACCCTCAAGGCCGACGAGGTGTCCTGCGGCGACACCGACTTCCACTACCTCGTCGCGGAGAAGTCCATCACGCAAGGACTCTGCGGTCCCAACTACTCGCGCTACTGGGTCGCGGGCGAGGAGGGCGCGCTCTGTCTGGCGCCGGTGTACCAGGAGGGCCGTTGTTACTACATTCCGTCGGCGACCGGTGGTACCGCGCTCGCCGACATTCGTGAGATCGACTGCGGGTCGCCGGTTTCCGGCGGAACGAACATCCGCGTGGACACCAAGGCTGCGGGGGAGCCCCAATGTCCCGACTCGGACGGGACCTACTTCGCGCAGAAACCGCGCCCCGTCGGGTATTGCTTCAGCGTGATCGAGTGACGATGGCGCACCGCGGGGTCTGAGCCGCGATGTGCGCGGGCTCGCCGCAAAGAAGAACTCCCACCGGCGGATTCGCCGGTGGGAGTTCTCAGTATGGTCGGGCTCAGAAGGCCGCTTCGTCGAGTTCCATGATGTCATTGTCGATGTTCTCGACGGTGACGCGGACCGAGGTGAGCAGCGGGAGCATGTTCTTCGCGAAGAAGCTCGCCACGGCGACCTTGCCCTCGTAGAAGGACTTGTCGGCGTCGGAGGCCCCGTTGTCGAGAGCTGCGAGGGCGACCTCGGCCTGGCGGAGGAGCAGCCAGCCGATGAGCAGGTCGCCGACGGCCATCAGGAAGCGGACCGAACCGAGTCCGACCTTGTACAGCTCGGCCGAGTTCTCCTGTGCCGCCATCAGATCGTTGGTCAGCGAGGCAGCCATCGCCTGCACGTCGTCGAGCGCCGTCTTCAGCAGTGCCCGCTCGGTCTTCAGCCGGCCGTTGCCCGCCTCGGAGTCGATGAAGCTCTGGATCTGTCCGGCGACATGCGCGAGAGCCTGGCCCTTGTCGCGGATGATCTTGCGGAAGAAGAAGTCCTGGGCCTGGATCGCCGTGGTGCCCTCGTACAGCGAGTCGATCTTCGAGTCACGGATGTACTGCTCGATCGGGTAGTCCTGGAGGAATCCCGACCCGCCGAGCGTCTGCAGCGACTCGTGACCGAGGGTGCCGTAGGCGCGCTCGGAGCCGACGCCCTTGACGATCGGGAGCAGCAGATCGTTCACGCGGTGGGCCATGTCGGGATCGGCGCCGGACACGATCTTCGCGGCGGCGGTGTCCTGGTGCGACGCGGTGTAGAGGTAGATCGCGCGCAGACCTTCGGCGTAGGCCTTCTGGGTCATCAGCGAACGACGCACATCGGGGTGGTGGGTGATCGACACGCGCGGTGCGGCCTTGTCGGTCATCTGGGTCATGTCCGCACCCTGGATGCGCTCCTTGGCGTACTCGAGCGCGTTCAGGTAACCGGTCGACAGAGTCGAGATGGCCTTGGTGCCCACCATCATTCGCGCGTGCTCGATGACCTCGAACATCTGCGCGATGCCCTTGTGGACGTCGCCGACGAGCCAGCCCTTGGCGGGGGTGCCGTGCTGTCCGAAGGTGACCTCACAGGTGGCGGACGCCTTGATGCCCATCTTGTGCTCGACGTTGGTGACGAAGACGCCGTTGCGCTCGCCGAGTTCGCCGGTCTCGAAGTCGAAGTGGTACTTGGGCACGAAGAACAGCGACAGACCCTTGGTGCCCGGGCCGGCGCCTTCGGGGCGGGCGAGCACCAGGTGGAAGATGTTCTCGGTCATGTCCTGATCGGCCGAGGTGATGAATCGCTTCACACCGTCGATGTGCCAGGAACCGTCTTCCTGCTGCACGGCCTTGGTGCGTCCGGCACCTACGTCGGAACCGGCGTCGGGCTCGGTCAGCACCATGGTGGCGCCCCAGCCGCGCTCGGAGCAGATGGCAGCCCACTTCTTCTGCTCGTCGGTGCCGTTGTTGTAGAAGATGTTCGCGAAGCCCGCGCCGGCGGCGTACATGAACACGGGCGGGTTGGCGCCGAGGATCATCTCGCCGATGGCCCAGTACAGCGAACGCGGGGCGGGGAGGCCGCCGAGTTCCTCGACGATGCCGATCTTGTCCCAGCCGCCCTCGACCAGGGCGTTGTACGACTTCTTGAACGACTCGGGGATCGTGACGGTGTGCTCGTCGGGGTCGAAGACCGGGGGATTGCGGTCGGCGTCGACGAAGGACTCGGCGATCGGGCCCTCGGCCAGCGCACGGACCTCGCGCAGCATGTCGACGGCTGTCTCGTGGTCGAGGTCCCCGAAGTCGCCGGACTCCAGTACCTTGTCGAGCTCGAACAGTTCGAAGAGATTGAACTGCAGGTCGCGCATGTTGCTCTTGTAATGGCCCATGGTTGTTCCTTGTCTGGTGTGGCCGTCTGCGATGGCGTCCTCGACCCGGTCCGATCGCTCACGGTTGTGCGCGTACCGGCCGGATGAGGGGCTGTTCGGTCCGAGCTATGTTACTCGCCGGTAACCCTAGAATAGCCCCATATCCCCGCCGGATCAATCAGAAGATGTGTGATCTGCGCCGGTTGGCGCACCCGGAGCGCCGAGAAATCCGCAACGCCGGCGCAGGAACCGCGAGTACGTTCCAATGAACGAATGCGCAGACTGGTGATCGGACCCGCACGTGTCGGTGCGACAGGTTTCGTGAGCGTCGTGATCTCGATCGTCGCCCTGGCCGCCGGACTTCTGGTGGCTGTCGCCCCGGCAGACGCCGCGGCGACGCCCTCGTGGGACGGCGTGTATTCGTTGAAGCGGTTCGCCGCCTCGAAGACCGGAACGAGCCTCGCGGCCCGGCAGGCGGAGCCGGACTTCTCCGACGACTACACCTTCAGGACATCGTGCGACGGCGGTACGTGCGTGGCGACGGTGATCGACGGGCCGAAACCCGCGAATCCGACGCTGCCGCAGCCGCCGCGCTACACCTGGGAGGCAGGATCCTGGGTGCATCGCTATGACTGGGAATGGGACTGCTGGCAGGGCGCGGGTGTGCCCAAGGTGTGGCGCCCGGCGACGTCGATCGCGACTTACACCCCGCAGGGCGACGGCACGCTGAAGGGCGTGTGGCGGACCACGATCGACGGCGGGCCCTGCGACGGGACGGTCGTCATGAACGTCGCCGCATACCCGGTGACTCCGCCGGCGCCCGCCTGGAATCTGTCGTGATCGACGTCTTATAGCGCCGAGCGCAGGTACTCGAGATCGTCGGGGATGCCGTCGCCGGGTGTCTCCAGGATGACCGGTGCGCCCGCCGCCTCGGCGACCGCGACGAGCACCTCGGGGTCAATGTGGCCCGACGCGAGGTTGGCGTGACGGTCGCGGCCCGAGTCGAACTCGTCGCGAGAGTTGTTGAGGTGCACGAGATCGATCCGGCCGGTGATCTGACGGACGCGCTCGACGAGTCCGACGAGATCCTCGCCGCCGGCCCAGGCGTGGCAGGTGTCGAGGCAGAAGCCGGCCTGGTCGAAGTCGCCGACGGCCTCCCATAGACGGTCGATGGACTCGAGCGTGCGTGCCATCGCGTGGTCGCCGCCCGCGGTGTTCTCGATGAGGATCGGGACGCCGAAACCGCCCTTGTCGGCCTGGCGGTCGAACAGCTTGCGCCAGTTCGCGAATCCCTCGGCGCTGTCCTCCCCGTCGCGCAGATGCCCGCCGTGGACGACGAGCCCGAAGGCGCCGAGTTCGGCGGCGGCCGCGGCCTGCTGCTCGACGGCCTTGCGCGACGGCATCCGCAGCCGGTTGTTCAGACTGGCGACGTTGATCTGGTAGCTCGAGTGCACGACGACGTCGATGTCGGACTCACGGAACTCCGCCGCGCGCGGGTTCGGCTGCGGCTTCTTCCAGCTCTGAGGGTCCGTGACGAACATCTGGAAGACATCGATCCCGAGCTCGGCGGCAGTGGCCAAGGGGTCGGCGTCCTCGCGAAGATGGGCTCCGATGCGCATGCGACAACGATAGTGGCCCGCCCCGACACGCGGACGCCCCCGTCGTCGTCGATCACGGGGACACGCCGGGGCGGTCACCTCCATCGTCCAACCGGCTCTCCGCGGCGACGGGAGATCAGTCGCCCAGACAGGGCTCGGTCTCGATGGTGATCGGGACCCCGGGTGCGATGAGGAGTCGACACGGTGCCGCGCTGTCGTGATAGAGGTTCAGCCACTCGTGACCGCGGGTTCCGTCGGCGTACACCGCGTCGAGGGTGCGGTTGAGACGGGCCTCCGCCTCCTTGTTGATGATGTAGCGCTGGTCGCCGTAGCGCAGGTAGCGATTGGGCACCGAGACCTCCTTCAGGGGATCGACGCCCTCCAGTGTGATCCACAACACCCTGATCGGCGAGGCGTCCGGCGAAAACCGCTGGCGGAGACCGTTCGCCCCGGGTTGCGGCATCGGAAATGCTCAAATCCGACATGCCTGGCCGTCGGCTTGGCTCGCGAACAACAGATGACCATTACACTGACGGCAGTTTAAGTGGGTGGTTGCCCTGCGGGGTGTGACGGGCGGGGTTGTGTCGGGTGAGTGTCGACGAGACGGTGGGCGTCCCGCAGCCGGGCAGATCCTCCAAGCGCAACGAGCGCGAGAGCACCGAGACGACCACCTCCGACACCAAGGACTCCGTGGTGGCCACCGGTCGTGAGGACACCGACCGCGACGACACCGGACGCGCGGGTGTGGAACCGATCCTCGACGACCTTGCCGCCGCCGCCGAGATGGAAGCCGATCCCGAGAGCCGTCGCGATCTGACGATGGTCCGGCGCATCGCGATCGGCGCCTGGATCGTGCTGATGGCGGTGCACGTCGCCCTCTACGGTCTGGCCTTCGACCGCACGCGCCTGATCATCCTGATGTGTCTGGGACTCGCGGCCGCCTGTATCGGCCGGCGCAAGTTCATCACGATCCTCATCGACTGGGCGCCGTTCGCGCTGATCCTGATCCTCTACGACTGGACCCGGGACGTCGCGCGCATCGTCGACATGCCCACCCACTGGCATCTGGCGATCGATTTCGACGCTTGGCTGACCGGCGGGGTCAATCCCACGGCCTGGCTGCAGGAGCACCTCAAGCAGGCGAGTCCGCCCTGGTGGGAGGTCATCGTCAGCATCGTCTACATGTCGTACTTCATCATCCCGTACGCGGTCGCGGCCGTGTTGTGGCTGAAGGACCGCGCCGCCTGGCGACGCTACGCGGCGTGTTTCGTGGCGACGACCTTCCTCGCCCTGGTCGGGTACACCCTCGTCCCGGGCGCCCCGCCGTGGGCCGCCGCGCGATGCACCGCGGCCGAGGTCCAGGACTTCCCGCGCGACCCGATCTGCATGTACTCGCCTGAGGCCAAGGAACCCGGCGGTCTGCTCGGGCCGCTGGACAACGAGTACCCGGACGCCAACCCCTACGTCGAACGGATCTCGGCTCGCGGTTGGGGTTACCTCAACATCCACGCGGCGTCGAACCTCGTCGAGGTCGGGCAGGGCAAGTCCAACCTGGTCGCCGCGATCCCGTCGCTGCACGCGGGTCTGACGATGCTCCTCGCGCTCTTCATGTGGCCGCGGGTGAAGGCGCTCGGCAAGACACTGTTCATGGGCTACGCCCTCGCTATGGCGTTCGCCCTGGTGTACACCGCCGAGCATTACATCTTCGACATCGTGCTCGGGTGGCTGCTGGCCGCCGCGGTGATCGCGACCTACCAGATCATCGACCGCAAGATCTTGCTCCCGCGACAACGACGCCGAGCCGCCGAGGAAGCAGCGGCGGATTCGGGAGACGATCGGCGTCCCGACGACGCCAGGGCGTCGACGACGGCATCCTGATCTCGTAACCTGGCACCGTGAGCAGCCGCCGCAGAACCGGTCGTGGCGCCCTCGTCTG
Organism: Gordonia sp. p3-SID1431; assembly: GCF_025143765.1. Classification (NCBI taxonomy): domain Bacteria; kingdom Bacillati; phylum Actinomycetota; class Actinomycetes; order Mycobacteriales; family Gordoniaceae; genus Gordonia; species Gordonia sp. p3-SID1431. Next base: position 4,643 of record NZ_JAMBDT010000135.1, on the reverse strand, counting down.
GCGCCGCGCACTCGTTCTCGTACTCGCTCTCGCCGTGATGCTCATGCACACGGTGGTGTCGGGTCATGGCGGGCCTTCCGGTGGCGAGAGCGGGATGTCGCACCATGCCGAGCATTCGACGCTCTCCGCATCGTCGACGCTGACGTCCGCCCCGGAGATGACCGGAACCGACGACTGCGGTGAGCACTCGCACGACTGCGTCTTCATCCGTGCGGCGGGCGTCGATCTCCCGGCCGTGGTTCTCGTTCTCCTGCTCTGGTCGCTTGCGGCGCTTCCGCGGATCGTCGACACCGCTCGCCGCCGTACGACGATCCTGGGTCGTCCGCCGCCGTGGGCCATGTACTCCCATCTGCAACTACAGGTGATCCGCTGCTGAGTTGACCTCCGCGGACCGCTCGGTCCGTCGTGTCGTCATCTCTCCTCCCTCTCGGCCGGCGTCGCGCCCGCCGGGAACTCCGACAGCAGCAAGGAATGCACTCATGTACGTACACAACACATCTCGGCGCCGTATTCGGACGGCGTCAGGGGTCGGCCTGGCCGCGGCGGCACTCATCGCGGTCGCCGGTTGCTCACCCGACGAAACGGCGAGCGACGCCACCTCCGCCAACACCTCGGCATCGGTGGCGACGCAAGCTCCGGCGTCGGCCACTCACAACGAGGCCGACGTCGAGTTCACCTCGACGATGATCGGACACCATGACCAGGCCGTGGAGATGGCCGAACTCGTCGAGGGCCGGACGGACAATGCGGAGCTGATCGCCCTCGCGTCGACGATCGAGAAGGCCCAGGACGCCGAGATCGAGCAGATGGAGAACCGTCTGGAGAGTTGGGGAGTCAGTACCGACGGCCTCGACGACGGCCACGAGAACATGGGCCACGGTGGTCACTCCGCGATGCCGGGCATGCTCAGCCCAGACCAGATGACCGCCTTGCGGGACGCACGCGGTCCCGAGTTCGACCGGCTCTGGCTCGAGGGCATGATCCGGCACCACGAGGGCGCCATCGCGATGGCCGATGCGGTACTCGCCGACGGCGTCGACCCCGCGACGAAAACCCTTGCCCTAGAGGTCAAGCGGACCCAGCAGGCCGAGATCGACCAGATGAAGGGGATGCTCGGCCAGAGCTGAGCACCAACAGAAGGCGCCGGGGCGGTTGGGTCCGGAAACGGACGTCAACCGCCCCGACGTGTCGGCGGGTCACCTACCGACAGGCGCAGGACGAGTTTCGTAGCGATTTCGAGTTAGGACCGTAACTGTCCTAACTCGACGACACACTCGGATCATGAGTGAAACCGAATCGACAGCAGGACAACCCGATCAGGCCATCATCACCGACTACGACGATCCGAACGCGCCGTGGAACCAGGCGTGGGATCAAGAGGGTGGCATCGCCAACTGGAACGATGATGTGATCAAGGAGTTTCGGGAGAACGCGGGCAAGGTGGGCGGCGCTTACGCGGGCGCGGACCTCATCCTGCTCACCACCACCGGGGCCAAGCGCGGAAAGCCGCACACGGTTCCACTGGGGCCCTGTTACCGCGACGACACCATGTACGTGAGCTCGTTCATCGAGGACAAGTACCCGGCATGGTGGTACAACATCAGGGCGAATCCACAGGTCATGATCGAGTTCCGAAACAATACGCATCAGGGGACCGGCAAGGTGCTCGAAGGCGAGGACTACGACGAGTTCGCAGCCTGGGTGCTGGCCAACAACCCACTGCTGGCGGACTTCCAGTCCAAGGTCGACCGCCCCATCCCGCTGGTCGTGCTCACCATCGCCGCCAGTTGATCATCGGCAGCCTCGGGGCAATCGCCCCGAGGCAGTGGTCGAGATCAGCCGCGCCGCAGCGGCAGACGCATGAGGTACACCTGATAGCCGATGGAGACCGAGTAGGTGAAGTAGAGGGTGCTGCCCTTCGACCACGGGTGGATGTACGGCGCGTAACCCGTGTACGGGTCCACCGAAGGTGCGACGATCTCACCGGAAGTCCATGGGCCCCAGGGGTTGTCGGCGGTGCGCAGCGTCACGCCGACGTCCTGGCTCGCCAACGAGATGTACTTGCCCAGATAGTCGTTCCACTGGACCGACATCTCGCCCGTCGGGGCGCCCATCACCGGGGTGGCGGCGTCGGGGTTGTTCGGAACCCAACGGCCGTACGAGAAGTACTGCCACTTGCCGAGATTCTCGATGTCCTTCTCGTCGACGCGCGCGAGGTAGACACCGCCCCAGCGGCCGTCGGGTGTGCCGTAGTAGTAGACGGTCTTGCCGACCTTCAGGAAGGCGCCCATCTGGAACTTCTTGTTGCCGCCGCCATTGGGGCGGAACGCACCGACCGAGCGCCAGTTCTCGCCGTTGTCGGTGGAGGAGACGAGGCCCGCCCAGTTGGTGGTCCAGATGCCGGGCGAATCCCACCGTTTGACCGACATCACGGTCATGTACTGCTTGCCGTTGGCGGCCACGCCGGCGGTCGGGATGATCGTGATCTCGCGGCGGACGTTCGGCTTGAGCAGGCGCTTGGCATGACCCGGCCGGCCGGCGTGCGAGGTGAACGTCATGCCGTCGGCCAGGTGGCGGTCCGTGCTGCGCAGCAGGACGTTGGACCGCCAGTAGTAGAGCTCGCCGTACAGGAGGGACCACCCGTTGAACGACTGGGTGTCACCGAACGCCGTGAGGATCTCACCTCGGCCGTTGTCCCACATGACACCGAGATCGGTACCGACAATGTTGAACCGTCCGATGGTGTCGTTCATCGCGAACGGCCCCGTCAATCGGTTGACGATGGTCGCCGGACCGTTGGCGTAGCGGGCGGCGTGGGCGGGGGAGGCGGCCAGGGTCGTCGTCAGGGCCAGAGCGAGCAAGGTGACGACAAGACCCAGGAAAAGCCGTGCGAGGCGCCGTGTCATGGCCGTGACCTTATCAAGACCTGAGAGATATGTGTGAGGTCCGCTACGGTGCCCGACCACCGCGAACAGTCGTGTCGAACTCAGGCTTCGCGATAGCGCTCCGAGGTGTCCACGGTGGTGAAGTCGATCTGCGCGGCGGCATTGTTCACCGCGGTCACGAGCGCGGTCCCGAACATGCCGTCGGCGTCGTAGAGTCCCGCGTTGCTGACCGAGACGCCGTCGTCCTCGATGTGGACGTCGGCCTCGACCCCGACCCGCTCACCCGACGGCAGACGGCTCAGGGCGACGGTCAGATCGCAGTTGATGAATCCGATGCCGGTGGTGCCCCAGTTCGACACCAGGCTCGCGGATTCGGCGCTGACGACCGCCCGCTGGAACGGGGTGAGCTTCTCGCCCGCCACGATGGGTGCGGCCCGCGACCACATCCGTTTGCGGTGCCCGTTCTGGTGATTGCCCATGTCGCGCTCCCATTCGCCGACGGTGTCGTCTGCGGCATCGGAGGCGAACCGGGGGGACAGGTCGTCGTCGGAGGCGGTCTCGGGTGGGTGGAAGGTGACCGCGTCCGCGGGGCGATGCCACCGCTGCCCGGGCGGGTTGGTCGAGGTGCGCAGGAACACCGTCGTGCCGCGCGCGACGAGCACCTCATCTGCGCCTTCGGGGTGTTGGACCACGTCGACGTCGACGACCCGGATTCGTCCGCCCGACCGGACGATTCGGACCCGTGTCGAGGTGACGATGTCGCGCGCGGCCTTGAAGAGGTCGATGGTGCACCGGGCGGGAACGAAGTCATCATCACCGAACTCGGTCTCGACCGCCCGCGCGGCGAGGCCGCACACCGCCGGACCGTTCAGGGTGCCGGGCGCCCACAGGCTGGCGGCGAAGGGTGTCGGCCGGTATCGGAGACCGGCGTCGGGCCGGCCGGTGTCGGAGATCGGCTCGAAGAACGCGATGTTGGTCATCGTTACTTGTTACCCCGCTGTTCATCTGCGTCGGCGATGCGGTCGGGTTTGTGCCGCTCCTGAGCGAATAGCGCGCCGGATCCTGCTGTGCCGGATAACCTCCCACCATGACTTTCGCCACGGTGTACACCAAGCACTTCCCCGACGAACTGGTCGGTGCCGTCCGCACGGCACTCATCATCACGTCGATCGTCGGCATCGTGATCGGGGTCATCGCGATCCTGTGGCCGGGGCCGACCATCGTCGTCCTCGCCATCCTGTTCGCGATCTCGCTGATCATCGCCGGCATCTTCCGCATCTATCAGGCCTTCGCGGCGTCGTTCCTGAGCACCGGGGTCCGGGTGATGCTCGGCATCGTCGGCGCGATCGTGCTGCTGGCCGGCGTGATCGCGCTGTTCAGTCCCGGCGACGCCGTGTGGTTGCTCGCGGTGTTCATCGGCATCGGCTGGATCTTCCAGGGAGTCGCCGACCTGTACGCCGCGATCACCAAGTCCGGGCACGCGCCCACCTGGTTCCTGATCCTCTCCGGCATCATCGCGATCATCGCGGGCATCGTGATGATGGTGTTGCCCGCGTTCTCGCTCGAGGTGCTGGCCTGGGTCGGCGGCATCATGCTCGTCGCGCTGTCGATCGCCACGCTGCTCACGCTGCCCAAGAAGGTCGAGCAGCCGGCCGCCGGGGAGCCCGCGGTCTGACCCGGAACACTCGTGAGCGTCACTGCTCTGCTCCCTGAGCTGAGGAGCGTGCTTGCGAGCGTCACGAAGGGTCTTCGCAACTC
>NZ_JAMBDT010000134.1:0-11140 GCF_025143765.1 Gordonia sp. p3-SID1431 | reverse complement strand
GGCGTTACGGCGGTGTGGTCCAAACGGTCGAGATTTGCCGTCGACGACGTGAAAATGCTGGTCAAGCCTTGCTCCCCGTTCTGTGACGCGCCGATACTGGGCTCGGGTCGAACGATTGCCCGCCCGGGCAGGAGTGGACCAGTAGGAGCTGCGCGATGACCTATCCACCCGGTCCCCCGACCCACCCGTCGACCCCGTACGGCGCGATCCCGCCGCAGCCCGACGGTCGTCGCGCACTGACCCTCGTACTGAGCGCCGTCGTGGTCGTCCTCGCGCTCGTCCTCGCCGCGGGCATCGTCTTCGTCGTCAAGGCCCGCGACGGGGACATCTACGTCCCCGGCCTCACCCTGACCGCGGCGAACGACCCCGGGATCGATCCGTTCACCGATCCGGTCCTCGTGTCCGGGGCCGGCGACCTCCCGGCGAACGTGGCACTCACCGGTACCGCGGGCGCAGCCGACCTCGGTGGCCGCGCGGTCAACGGCACCGACGCCGGGCTGTATGCCGCGGGAGACACCGCCGCCTGCGACACCGCGGCACTCAGCAACCGGTTGCTCGCCGATCCCCCGGCGGCTCGCGCCTGGGCCGGCGTCTATGGCATCGGCACCGCCGACATCCCGCACTATCTGAACACCCTCACCCCCGTGGTGCTGACCACCGACACCTGGGTGACCAACCACTCGTACACCTCCGGCCGAGCGGTCCCGTTCCAGTCCGTCCTGCAGCGTGGGACAGCGGTCTACGTCGACTCCGCCGGCGTCCCGCGCGCCATGTGCTCGTGCGGCAATCCGCTCGCTCCGCCGGCCGCCGCCCCGCTCGGCGGGTACCGGCTGGAGGGCCAGACGTGGGAGGGCTACAAGAGTCGATCGGTCACCCGCATCGCGTACAACAACCAGAACGTCACCGCGGTCGGCAAGTCGACGACCATCGTGCCCGCGCCGTCGGTCCCGGCTGCCCCCGGCACACCGGTTGGCGACGCGCTCCAACTGCTGAATTTCCTGACCGGGCAGATCTTCTCGCAACCGCTCGGCGGACTGCTCGACCTCAGCCGCTTCCCGCCACCGTCGGGTCTCCTGCCCACCCCGGCCGCGCTCAACACGCCGTTCGAGGCAGACACCGAAGAAGACGCCGAGCACAACGGACTGATCGCGCCGGGCGATCCCGCGGCCGCCCCGGCCCTCGAGGATCGCGCCGCAGAGCACGGCGGTCTGCCGGAAGGAGCTCCGGACTCGGACTCGGCGGCTCCGGACTCCGCTGGACCGGACTCGTCCGAATCGGACTCCTCGGTGCCACCCGCCGCGCCGGGCAGCCCGGGACCGGCCTCGGACGCGCCGCCTCCGGATGCATCGGTGCCCGCCTCCGACGCCCCGGTCCCCGAGGCGCCCGGGTACGAGGCGCCGGGTCCGGCGGCGCCCGAACCCGGGTCGGAGCCGGGCCTCCCCGGCGCGCCGGCACCGGAAGCCCCGGCCGAGGCCCCCGCGACGCCGACCTCGTTCAGCGGTTCGGGGGAGTTCATCAACAGTTTCAGCTTCGACGACGCCGGGCTGTCGGTGGGCTGCACGGCCCCCGGCAACTCTTCGGCGGGTACGGTCGCCCTCTCGTGCACCGACGGCGTGACCCGGTCGGTCGCCGGTTCGGCCCTACAGCGCACCTCGGTGTCCGGCTCCACCACCAGCACCGGGGTGTGGACCTTGACGCTGACGGCGGTCGGCGCGTCGAAGCCGGTGACCGTCCGGTCGGCGAACTGGATCGTCGCACCGCCCGCCGCCCCGGCTCCCGAACCGTCTGCGCCGGACCCCCTGACGACGGATCCGCCGGCGCCGGACCCCTCCACCCATGCCGCGCCGCCCGCCGCAGAAGCCCCGGAGGAGACGACCACCACGACCACCACGGAGAACCCACCCCTACCCGAGGCTCCCGCGGGCCCCTGACACCTGCGGTGACACCCCTGATGTGAGCTGCCCAACAGCAGGCGTCGTGGGACGTCCGTACCATCGCGCGCATGTCTGCTCTCACCACGTCGACGCCGAGCCCCGCCCGCGACCTCCGTCCGGAGTCCGTTCGCAGACGCGTCCGACGACGGGTGGCGAGCGTCGCGGTCGTGGCGACGATGGTGTCGCTGGTGATGCTCGCGCCCAGCGCGCAGGCCGATCGGATCATCAACGGTCACCTCGTCGGCGGCAAGATCGGCGAGGCCTACTCGTCGACGGGCGGCTTCTTCAAGTGGGGCGTCCCGACCGGCCCCGAGCGCGCGGGAGCCAAGCGCGGCAGATTCCAGGTGTTCTCACGCGACACGTCGTTCTACTGGCACCCCGCTGCCGACGGCGGTACGGCACACCAGGTCGGCGGCGCGATCCGGAGCCGGTGGCAGAAGGCCGGGGCCGAGCGCGGCGCGCTGGGTTATCCGGTCAGCAACGAGTACCGGTCGGGCAGCGGACGGAGCAACGACTTCCAGGGCGGTGTGGTCACCTGGTCGAAAACCGGTGGCGCGCAGATCGTCTGGGGCCAGATCCGGCGCAAGTGGGAGGAGACCGGTGGAGCGGGCGGTTACTTCGGGGTCCCACTCGGCGGCGAGTACCGAACCGGCAACCGATTCGCCCAGGACTTCCTGAACGGCACCATCTTCTGGCCCTGACGGGCACACCCGGGCCCTGATGGGCGGATCCGCCACGGTTCACTAGGACGTCCAAGTATCGTCGACGGCATGGCTTCGCGACCTTCTTCCGCCAACACCATCGACGGCATCCTCCGCAGGTCCGCGGCGCGGCATCCCGACCGCACCGCGTTGGTCTTCGACGACCGTTCCTTCACCTATCGACAACTCGACGACGCGGTGTCCGCTGCCGCCGCCGGGCTGGTGGCCCGCGGACTGCAGCAGGGCGACCGGGTGGCGGCATACGGCACGAACTCGGACGCGTATGTCATCGGTTTCCTGGCGTGCTGCCGCGCGGGACTCGTCCACGTCCCGATCAACTACGCGCTGCGGGGTGAGGAACTCCGCTATCTCGTCGTGCAGTCCGGCGCACGTGCCGTCCTCGTCGACCCCGCCCTGTCCGAACGGATCGACGAGATCCGCGGCGATCTCGCCGAGGTCGAGGAGATCGTCCCGCTGCGCGACGCCGACGATTCGCTTCTCGAGACGGCGACCAGCCCGGCCGGCCAGTTCACCTCGGCGGCCGACGGCGACGATCTCGCCCAGCTCCTCTACACCTCCGGAACCACCTCGAAGCCCAAGGGCGCCATGATGTCCCACGCGGCACTCATCAGCGAGTACGTGTCGTCGGTGATCGCCCTCGACTTCACCGCGGATGACAACCCGCTGATCGCCATGCCGCTCTACCACTCGGCGGGGATGCACGTCTTCATGCTTCCGTACCTCTCCGTGGGCGCGACCGTCCGGCTGATGGCGACCCCGGACATCCCGGAGATCCTGCGTCGCGTCGAGGCGGACCGCATCGGGTCGCTGTTCCTCGCGCCGACCGTCTGGGTTCCGCTCGCCGGTCACCCGGACCTGGCGACCAGAGATCTGTCCTCGCTGCGCAAGGCCCAGTACGGCGCGTCGATCATGCCGGTGACCGTGCTGAACCGGCTCCGCGAGCAGTTCCCCGGCATGCAGTTCTACAACTGCTTCGGACAGTCCGAGATCGGGCCGCTGGCAACGGTTCTGCGCCCGGAAGAGCACGAGGACCGGCCGTCGTCGTGCGGCCGGCCGGTGTTCTTCGTCGAGACCCGGGTCGTCGACTCCGACGGCAACGACGTCGAACCCGGGGTTCCCGGCGAGATCCTCTATCGTTCGCCGCAACTGTGCCGCGGTTACTGGGAGAACCCGGCCGCCACCGAGGACGCGTTCCGCGACGGCTGGTTCCACTCCGGCGACCTCGTCACCCGCGACGCCGAGGGCTTCATCACGGTGGTCGACCGCATCAAGGACGTGATCAACACCGGCGGCATCCTGGTCGCCTCCCGCGAGGTGGAGGACGCGATCTACACCCACGAGGCGGTCTCGGAGGTGGCCGTCATCGGCGAGCCGGACGCGAAGTGGATCGAGGCCATCACCGCGGTCGTCGTGGTGCGGGACGGCCGGTCGGTGACCGAACAGGAACTGATCGAGCACGTCCGGACCCGGATCGCGCCGTTCAAGGTCCCGAAGAAGGTGCGGTTCGTCGACGAGCTCCCCCGCAACCAGAGCGGCAAACTGCTCAAGCGGGAACTGCGCTCGCGGTGACGGACGCGCGGCGCGACGGACCTGGCATCGTCAGAACCGTTGCGCCGCAGCCACTGCCGCGTCGATGTCGGCGTGCGCGGCCGCCGGTCCGAGTATCCGCCGCAAGTCGGCCGCCGTCGGCGCATCACCGGAGGCGACCATCGCCCGCAGCCGGGTGCCGAGGTCGGCCTGCGACGTGAGTCCCAGCTCGCCGAACCAGTTGCCGAGTAGATCGACGAGCGCGTCGCCGGTTGTCTCGTCGTCGGTGAACGGCAGACCGACGCTGGTGAAGCCGTCATCGGCGTCGTAGTCGGACCGCATCCACCGGCCGTCGAAGCCGTAGATGAACCCGATCCACATCCCCGCGGTGCGCTGCCGGTCGAGGTACGGCACGATCGCCGCTTCCCACCAGCCGGGCGCATCGGCGAGCAGGTCGGTCTCCTCCTCGCCGAAGTACGTCGCCCCCTCGCGGAAATACGTCTCGGAGTACTCATGGTCGTGCCCGACGAGCACCGCACGGCCGGAACCGGCCGACACCACGTCGGCCCAGTTGCCTCCGCCGTCGTCGTAGTGCCACCCGTGAACGGTCGCATGTGCCCCTTGCGCCCAGCGTTCACCCCGCACGGCCAGCAGTGCCCCATACGCAGCCCACCTCGGCTTCATCTCCCCCGGGGTCGGCAACCCGACCGTTCGCAACGCCATGCCGTGACACCTCTCTGCCGGGTTTGTCCGAACCAGGGTATTGCCGTGGCCGACGGTCCCGCTCCCGGCGCACCGAAAGGAACTGAGCGATAACGGAACAGGCGAGGAATCGACGACCGGCACCCGTTCGCAGTACGGTGTGGATCGTGACGCGATGGCACCGCAAGGTTCTGACACTGGCCGTGTGTGCGGCGGTCGCGATCGGCGGTTCCGGAGCGGCCGGGACCCTCGCCGCCGGCCCGGCGATCTCCTCGCCGTCGAACCTCGGCGACGTCGGCACGGTCGTCTCCGCCAGGCCGCTCGCCCCGCAGTTCTGGGTGCCCGGCTCCGCCGACGCCACCGTCCTGACCTATGTCACGACCGACGCTTTCGGCAAGAAGGCGCTCAGCACCGGGACCGTGTTCACCCCACGGGGGACGGCACCGCCGGGCGGTTGGCCGGTGATCTCGTGGGCCCACGGAACGTCGGGGATCGGCGACGACTGCGCCCCCTCGGTCCGGGGTCCGGGCCTGCCCGAGCGCGACCTGCCGTACCTCGCCAAGTGGATGCAGCAGGGCTACGCCATCGTGGCCAGCGACTACGCCGGCCTGGGCACCCCGGGTCTGCACGCCTACCTCGACGGCCGCACGACGGCCCACAACGTCGTCGACATGGTGCGAGCGGGCCGGGAGTTCTCCTCGACTCGACCTGTCGCACAACGGCTGTCGCGCTCCTGGGCGGCGGTCGGGCAGTCCCAGGGCGGCGGCGCGGCCATCTACACCGCGCGCTACGCGACCGAGTTCGGCGGTGAAGAGCTCGACTACCGGGGTGCCGTCGGCACCGGCACGCCGGCCTACATCGAACGACTGGTCCAGATCGCGGGTCCGGGTGTCCCGCCGGTGGCGATCACCCCGGCGCTGACCGCTTACCTCAGCTACATCCTCGCCGGACTCCGATACGCACACCCCGAGCTCGGCATCGATCGCATCCTCACGCCGACCGGCCGGAAGTATGTGGCCCTCGCCGAGACCCGCTGCGTCGGCGAATTCGAGGAGCAGCTCCGGGGCGTCTCGCTCGGCGACTACTTCACCGCCCCGCTGACCAGTCTGCCGAGATTCTCCGCGACCCTGGCGAATTACCTGGGCATGCCCGAAAAGGGTTTCGACAAGCCATTTTTCATGGGCCACGGCCTGTTCGACACCGACGTGCCGTATCCCACCACCGCGGCCTATGCGGCGACGCTGACCGCCAACCGCCAGCCGGTGACCTTCCGGACCTATCCGAGCGACCACAGCGGCACGCTGGTCCGGTCGCAAGCCGACACCATCCCCTTCCTCGGCCGGCTCTTCGGAAAGTAACCGCCGAGGGCGTTCGCGCACCCCGGTACCGGCGTGGCGTCATGCCGTGGCACGATGGGATCACCGGTTGAGCAGCTGCCGTCGTACATCTCCCGGGACGGGGCCGCAAGTCGGGCTGCCGCCGTCCCCCGTAGAGAGGGCCACCCGATGCAGGCAGAGAATCCTGATGCTGTGATCGTCGACGACAGTGGCCTGAGTGCCGGACGCGCGCTGATGTCGGTGGTGTCCGCAGCACATGAGCAACTGGTGATCCTGACCGTGGAGGGCAGCATCGACGTGCTCACCGCCCCGCAATTGTCCGACGCCGTGTCGCAGGCGCTGAGCGGACAACCCGACGGTCTGATCATCGACCTGACAACCACCGAGTTCCTGGCCTCCGCCGGGATGGCGGCGCTCGTCGCGGCACACGAGGCCATCGCACCCACCGGCATGTTCGGAGTCGTGGCCGCCGGACCGGCGACCGCCCGCCCCCTCACCATCATGGGCCTCGACCAGACGATGGTGCTCTACCCGACGCTGAACCATGCGATCACGGCCATGACCACCACAGAGGGGCTGGCCGACCGTCCGGCTGGTTAGTCACAGATGGTTCGGATCTCATCGGCTCACCGAGACCCCGGCGACTCGGACGGGACGGACGCGACCGGTCTCGCATTTTCGGTCACGGCCTCTCCCGAGACCGCCTACCGCTTCCGGCAACAGTTCGCGCAGTGGCTGGACGCGACGATCAGCGTGGACGCCGAGCGTCGCAGCGACATCGTCCTCGCGGTCTACGAGGCGGTCGCCAACGCGGCCGAGCACGCCTACGCCACCCCATCGCCCGGCACCCGGCCCGGTGCCATCGATGTCCGGGCGCGGAAGACGCGCGACGAGTCCCTGGAGGTCATCGTCACCGACACGGGGCAGTGGAAGACAGATGCGTCGTCGTCGCCGTACCGCGGTCGCGGACTCGCCCTGATCTCGGCACTCTGCGACGCATCCGACGTCACCAGCGGACCGCACGGGACCTCGGTGACCCTGAGCTGGCGTCAACGACAGAGCGTCTGAGAACCGCCCGTGAGACGGGTGTCCCCCGGGCTGGGGACACAAGTACTTCTTGTCGGTTAACAACCGATGCCTGAGTCAGCCGGGCCGCCGACCTAGGGGTACGGTTCGGGCAAGGCTTCGTCGACGGGTCTGTTCAAGTGACCAAGTCTGTCGGCCGAGTCACATAACCTGAAGTCCGAAGGCGGGTTCGGGGCCGGCCGTCGAACAGCTCGGTGGAGCGTGCTCCCGATCCTGACATCGCTGCACAATGCGCATGCACGTCAGCGCACGAGGAAGGGAGTCGAGATGACCGACTTCACCGTGGACTCGAACATCGACGACGCGTGGCGCACGTTCGCGTTGCACGTCGGAGATCGTCTGTCGCATCTCGAGCCGGGCGAGACCCTCACGATCCAGCAGGACCCCGCCATCCCGGAGGGTCCGCACGGGACGATGCGATTCTCGGTCACCGGTTCGCGCCGGCTGCGCTGCACCATCGAGGACACCGACCTGCATCCCACGCCGGAGTACTTCGCCGAGCATCTCGACCTCCTCGCCGCCCTCGGGTGGCGACGTCTGCGCAACGGAACCCACATCTTCGAAGTCGGGCGGCGCCGCGTCGATCAGCTCGCGCACACGACGGTGCTGACGCTCCGGCAGGTCTGGGAGGTCGTGCACCCCGCGTTCCTGGACCATTCGCCTGCCGCGCGCCCCGAACCCCAGATCGAGGTCGCGGTCCAGCCGTTCGACGCCGACCATCTGCGGGCCTTGCTCGTCGGCTCGCTCGAGGACCTCACCGGCTGCCGTATCCAGACCGACGCCGACGGCGACATCGCCCTGCCCACCAAGCCCGTCTCGTCGTGGCTGAGTCCGCGCAGCGACGCACCCCGCTTCGAGTTCTTCGCGCGCCTCGCCGGTGACATCACCGACCGCCGGCGCGCCGCCGACATCGTCGCCGCCCAGCCGACCATGGGGTCGGCGGTACGTGTGCATCTCCTCGAGGACGAGGTCTTCGCGACGCTGACCGTCGAGTGCGCCGTATTCCATCCGCACAACCTGAGCTCGGCGCTGGCCGAGTGGTTCACGTTCCTGGCTGACTGCGCCCCGTCGGTCATCGCCAAGGTCGGTGAGGACGCACCACTGACCGCGAGGAACGACGGCCGTTTCCCCGACGCTCTGCAGACACTGCTCGAACTCGACCCCGACGGCCGCTCGCTGTCCGCCCGCGAGGTCGCCAAGATCTGCCGGTACAGCCAGGCCGACATCCTCTCGTACATCAACACCAGCGAGGAGCAGCACCTCACCTGGCGGCGGTCGGCGGTCGACGCGGCCGCCGCGTCGGACCCGGCCGAGGCCGACGCGTGCCGCCATGAAGCCGAAGCCTGGAAGGCGACCACGCACAACCTGCGGGCGGCGCTGCGCGTCGTCGTGCTGTCCGACGACGACGCCGCGGATCGCAGCTCACCGGCCAAGTGACTCAGGCAAATCGGTACCGGCAACACCTCTGCACGTAGTCTGCGCGGACGATTTTCGACGCGGAGCATCGCACCGCGGCCAGATGAGGCGTTCAATCGGTTAGGCAACCCTCAGCGGTTCCAGTCATCGATCGGAGCCCTCACATGGCCATCACCACGGATCGCGGCGCACTCACGATCACCTTTCCCGAACTGGGTCGCGACGCGCGGTTGCACGTCACGTTTCAGCGGGCTCTGCGCACCCCGGACCCGGTCGGACGGCCCGGCGCGGTCGGCGGCCATGGCGCCCTCCGCCTCGCTCAGGGTTCACCCGACGGCGACGCGCACGCGACCATCCCGATGTGGCAGTCGGAGGCCACCTGGCTCGACTTCTCCTCGCCGCACCTGCACCCGTTCCTGGTGATGATCGGCGTCGACGGTGTCAACGTCGTCAGCGGTAGTGCGTTCACGGGCGTGCCGGACTTCGACGCCGGCGACTACCTCGAGGTGCCCACGCAACCGTCCCTCGCCTCGTATCGGAGCCTTGCCGGCGACAACCGTCAGTTCGTCGCACCGTCGACGCACGCCGTCGGAAGCGCCGCCGGGACGCTCGTGCAATTGACGGTCATCCCGATGCGCGCCGAAGCGTGGGCCAGACGCCGCCGTCATCTGCCGTCGGCGTCGGGGACCTGTGTGCTCTGCGACATGTCGCGAGCCGGGCAGTCCGGTGCGCATCCCCGGCTCCCCGCGCCGCGCGTGATGGGTCCGCTGGAGTCCGCGGACACCTGGCATCCGACGATGTTCGACGCCGCCGCGGTCCGCATCGTCAACTCGATCACGTGGAAATCGCTCACCGGGGAACCGGTACCCCACGTGGCGCTGACGAGCACCGACTACGCCGACCACGATCTCCCGTGGGACCCGGTCTACGACGAGACGGTCGAGCACTCCGCCCCCCTGTAGTTCTGTTGCGGGTGTCGCCACGGGTGTCTGCGCGGCGTCGTACTATTCGGATCCGGTCCGCGTACGTCCCGCCCACGAGGAGCCTGCATGTCCCCCGATTTCGACGCCGACCTCGAGGCGGCCTGGCGGGACTTCGCCGACACTCTCGCGGTTCGGGTGCCACGTCTCCTGCCGGGTCAGACGCTGTCGATCGTCGAGGCGGCCGCCGGAGGATGGCGACGACGGATGACCTTCGCGGTGGCCGGGAGTCCCGAGTCGGCGGACCGCCTGCGCTGCACCATCTCGGCGGGGGACCTCACCTGGACCGACAAGGACCGGTGGATGCGCCAGGCCACCTACATCGTCGATCGTGGCTGGTGCCGGCTCGAGGGTCGCAGCGCCTTCTGCTTCGAAGTCGATGCCGTTCGGTCCGGCGACCTCGCCGGCGCCGCCGTGCGGGCGTTGCGCGAGGTGTGGGGTGTCATCCACCCGTCGTTCGTGAGCATCGGCGACCCGTCCTTCGCCCGACACCACTCCCCGGCTGACGGTCTCGACACCGACGACGCCGACGAGACCGACGCCGGCCGGCCGGCCGACTCGGATCGAGCCGGCAGCACGGACGCCGATACCCTGCGCTTCACCGCCCCGGCCCGTTTCCTCGACGCCCCCGTCGAGGGCGGGGTGGTGCCGCAGTCGAAAGACCATCTCGTGGAACTGGCCCGCGCCGCGATGAGCGCGGCCGGACGTCCCGCCGTGGTGAGCCCACGCAAGGCCATCTTCCTGCGGTCGACGGGCACCTCACTGCTCCGGCCGACCCGAGACGCCCGCTCCCTGGAGATCGTGACCATCCTCAGCTCGTCGGTGCCCGCACCCTCGCTGCTCGGAATGGTCGTCGCCGAGTTCTCGCCGCGGTGGCCCGAAGTCGCGCTGGTCGTGCGCAACGGGCTCGTTTTCGCCCAGCGCCGCATCGACGTCGCGGTCTTCAGTCCGGCCAATCTCGATGCCGCACTCCGACGTTGGGACGACTTCGCCCGGTCGGCGCGCGGGGAGATGATCCGACGCCTCGAGAGCGGCCCCAAACTGGAGCACCGCCGCCGTGGCGATCGCCTTCCCGTGGCGCTGCAGGGGCTCCTACGGGTCAACCAGAAGCTCGACAACAAGCTCTCCCCGACGACCGTGCTGGCCATGTGCCGTCAGGACCGTGAGCGCGTCCACGAGTTCTTCGACATCTGCGCCGCCGAGATGCGGGAGTGGATGGACAATCTCACGACCGCCCGCAAGGCCGAACTCGGCGACGAGGAGATCGCGCTCTGCGAGGCCGAGCACCAGGCCTACGCCCGCGTCGCCCGGTTGCTCCTCACCGCGATGGACCTCGCCGGCGGGTCGTCACCCGGTCCCTCGCCGGGGGCGTGATCCCGGGGCGGGCGGAGGATTTCCGACTGCCGCGCCACCCCCCAACTGAAGTCGCATGCGAC
>NZ_JAMBDT010000133.1:0-11234 GCF_025143765.1 Gordonia sp. p3-SID1431 | reverse complement strand
CCGGTCTGCTGTGTGTGCGGCTTCCGAACCCACCGCCCACCCCTGACGCATCCATTGTGCCATTGACAAATGGCACGGTTGCTGATGGTGTGAGTTGATGCACACCAGGACGACTCCGACCCCGCTGCCGACCCGCGCGTCGGCACGGGCCACCGCGACCGCCCATGCGACGAGGTGGGGGCTCGGCACGTTCACCGGCGCGATTCCACTGAATCCGCTGGGCATCCGACTCTCGCGCGGTCTCATCGCCGCGATCATGCGCACGCTCGGACGTACGCCATCCGGAACAACCGTGTATCCGGTCCGCGAGAACGGCATTCGCGGCGAGTGGGTTCTCGGACCGGATGTCCGACGGGGGCGCCGCGCGATCTACTACGTCCACGGCAGCGCGTACAGCATCTGCTCGGCTCGCACACATCGGTCGCTGGCCGCGCGGCTCTCTTTCGCGACCGGGATACCGGTGTTCGTCGTCGACTACCGTCTGGCTCCCGAGCACCGATTCCCCACCGCCGCCGAGGACGTCGCCGACGGCTTCGACTGGCTGCTCCGCCAGGGCTTCCTCCCTGCCGACATCGTGGTCGCCGGCGACTCCGCCGGCGGTCATCTGGCCTGCGATCTGACCCTCCGACGCGCGGACGGCGGCGCTGCCCAACCCGCCGCGGTCGTCCTGTTCTCCCCGCTCATCGACCTCACCTTCAAGCTGGCGCGCACCCAGGAACGCATCCGGCGCGACCCGGCGATCACGGCTGCGGCTGCCGCCCGCCTGGTGGCGCTCTACACCCGCGACGTTGCCGCCGACGACCCGCGTCTCGCGCTGGATTTCGCGGCGGCACGGGATCTTCCACCGTTCCTCATCCAGGCGGGCGGCGCCGAGATGCTCAGCGCCGACGCCCGCCACCTGCACGAGCAACTCAGCGCGCACGGCGGTGACAGCCGGCTGGAGATCTGGCCGGGCCTGATGCACGTCTTCCAGGCCCTCCCCCGGCTCGGCCCAGAAGCCGACGCCGCACTGCGCCGGGTGGCCGAGTTCCTGGGCGACCGGGCGGCGGACCGGCCGTCTCCGGCGACGGCCCCGGCCTCACTCACCGAGGCGGACGCGTCATGATCACCGCGGTCGACGGAATACGGCGTCGGTTCCTCCGGAATCCGGTGTCGCAGAACGCTCGCGCGCTCGTCACCGGTGCCGGGAGCGGGATCGGCCGTGCGTTCGCGCTCGAACTCGGCCGGCGCGGCGGCGAGGTGATCTGCGCCGATATCGACGAGACACGCGCCGACGAGACCGCGTCGCTGGTCACCTCCCGGACCGGGCGGGTGGCCCATGCGTTCACCTGCGATGTCGCCGACCGGGCCGCGATGGCCTCGCTCGCGGCGTTCACCCGCGACACCTTCGACGGTCCACCGACTCTCGTCGTCAACAACGCCGGAGTCGGCATCGGGGGCCGCCCGGTCGGCGACATCGGGTTCGACGACTGGGACTGGACGCTCGGGATCAACCTCTGGGGTGTGGTGCACGGGTGCGAACTCTTCGCACCGATGCTGCGCGAAGCGGGCCGCGGCGGGATCATCAACGTCGCGTCGGCCGCGGGTTTCGCCGCGGCGCCGGTGATGGCGCCCTACAACGTGTCGAAGGCCGGCGTGGTCTCGCTGAGCGAGACACTCGCCGCCGAGCTGGCCTCCGCCGGCGTCGGTGTCACGGTTCTGTGCCCCACGTTCGTCAAGACCAACGTGGCTCGCGACGGCCGGATCACCTCGGACGCACAGGATCTCGCCGGGACGCTGATGCGCTGGACCGGGGTGTCCCCGGCCGGCGTGGCCGCATCGACACTCGACGCCCACGATCTGGGACGTCTCTACGTCCTGCCGCAACTGGACGCCCGCGTGATCTGGCATCTCAAACGACACTTCCCGGCGTCCTACGTCCGCGGACTCGGACTCCTCAACCGCCTCCTGCCGTCGTCCTGACCCGGCGACCTCAGCCCACCGACCACTCGAAAGGACCACTCTCATGGCCATCGACCTCGACAACATGCTGCAGAAGATCAAGGACCGTCAATGGGCCCTGATCGACATCGATTGGGACGCACCGGGCGCCGAGCTCATCGACCCCGACCTCCACGCCAAGCTCAAGCCCTTCATGAGTGACCTGATGTGGATCGAGAACGTGGGCGCACGGGGCTTCGCGGCCATGGCCAAGAAGGCGCCGACCCCGACGCTGAAGAGCATCTACGAACACTTCCACGCCGAGGAACAGAAGCATGCCAATGCCGAACTGGCACTGATGCGCAGGTGGGGCATGCTCGGCGGCGCCGGGAGCGGAGCGAGCGGGCCGAACGCAACAGACGACGAGATCCCGTCACCGAATGTCAACGTGCAGCTGGTGATCAACTGGCTCGACCGACACTCCGACGACATGTCCCTGTCCTTTCTGGGAACTGTGATCCCGATGCTCGAGGTCGCGCTCGACGGCGCGCTGATCAAGTTCATCACCGACGAGGTCAAGGACCCGGTGGCCCAGGAGGTGTTCAGACGGATCAACTCCGATGAATCGCGGCACCTCGCAGTCGACTTCGAGGTGATGGAGATCCTCGGACACGCGGGGTTGCGCAAACGGACGATCGATTTCGTCGGCGGGTGGGTCAAGCCGACCTTCCTGATCGGAGCTCTCAGTTATGTTCCGCTCCTGAACAAGATGCGCGACAACATCGTCGCGATGGGGGTCGACGAGGAACGGTTGTACAGCGCGATGAAGCGCTACCGGGCGGTGGGTGATCGAAGTGAGTACGTGCGGCGCCTGCCCATGTTCCAGGTGGTCGCGTACCACGGTGCGGCGGTGATCAATCGAGGCAACGTGCCCTACCACCTGTTCGCCGACTCGATGGTGAAACTCACCGATCGCATCCCGTTCGGCCTGGTCCACCGAACACCCACGTGGTCGCAGGAACTCACCTACGAGCCGACGGCCTGAGGCGGCGGTGATGTACATCTCGGTGGCCATCATCGGAGCCGGATTCGCCGGCATCGGCGCGGCGATCCGACTCCGGGAGCGCGGAATCGACGACCTCGCGATCTTCGAACGCGACGACCGGGTCGGCGGCACGTGGCGCGACAACACCTATCCGGGTGCCGCGTGCGACATCCCGTCGCTCCTGTACTCCTACAGCTTCGCGCCCAACCCGGACTGGTCGCACACCTACTCGCGCAGTGCCGAGATCCTCGACTACATCCGGTCGATGGTCGACGACTCCGGGATCGGACCGCACATCCGGTTCGGCCACACGGTGACCGGGATGGAGTACAAAGCCGACGACGGTCTGTGGACCATCACCTTCGACGAAGGGCACGAACCGGTACGGGCGCGCGCCGTCGTCCTGGCCTCGGGTCCGCTCGCGAACGCCTCCTTCCCCGACATCCCCGGCATCGAGGACTACGAGGGGCACAAGATCCACAGCGCACGTTGGGATCACGACTACGACTTCACCGGCAAGAAGGTCGCTGTCGTGGGCACCGGGGCGAGCGCGGTCCAGATCGTGCCGGAGCTGGTCGAGACCGCCGCGTCGGTGAAGGTCTTCCAGCGCACGCCCGGCTGGGTCCTGCCCCGCGCGAACGTGCGGACCCGTGCGACGACCAAGCGGCTCTATCGGGCGGTGCCCGGCACCCAGCGACTGGCGCGTTCACTCTGGTTCTGGGGTCACGAGACGGTGGCGCTGGGCGTCGTCTGGAACACTCCCCTGACCCGCGTCGTCGAGGCGGCCAGCAAAATGCACCTGCGGTCGCAGGTCGACGACCCGTGGCTGCGCCGACAGCTCACCCCCGACTTCGCCGCGGGATGCAAACGACTGCTCATGACCAGTGACTACTACCCCGCGCTCCAGCGACCGAACTGCACACTGGTGACCTGGCCGATCGCCCGCATCGCCGAACGCGGCATCCGCACCGTCGAAGGTGTTGAGCACCAGTTCGATTGCATCGTGTTCGCGACCGGATTCGACGTGTCCAAGACCGGGACGCCGATCCCGATCACCGGCCTCGACGGCCGCGACCTCGCGTCCGAGTGGGGCCGGGGCGCGTTCGCGTACCGCAGCGTCGCCGTGTCCGGCTATCCCAATCTGTACTTCACGTTCGGACCCAACTCCGGCCCGGGCCACAGCTCCGCGCTGGTCTACATGGAGGCCCAGATCGACTACATCACCGAAGCGGTCACCCAGCTGCTCGAGAACGACTGGAAGGCTCTCGACGTGCGCGCCGAGGCGCAGGAGCGATACAACCAGGACATCCAGCGTCGACTGACCTCGACCACCTGGAACTCCGGATGCCAGAGCTGGTACCTGACCGACGACGGGTTCAACGCGACGATGTACCCCGGCTTCGCGACCCAGTACGTCAATCAGCTGCGCCGCGTCGAATTGCGCGACTACCGGATCCTCGTTCACCAGGACGCTCGGACTCCGGCCACCGCAGCGTTACAGTGAGGGGATGACCGAGTACCGGATCGACGACCTGGCGCGCGTGTCCGGAACCACGACCCGGAACATCCGCGGCTATCAGGAACGCGGGCTGCTCCCCCAGCCGCTGCGGCGCGGACGCGTCGCGATCTACACCGAGAAGCACCTGCGTAACCTCCGGGCCATCAACAAACTGCTCGGGAGCGGGTTCACCCTCAAGCACATCGCCACCTTCATGACGAACCCCGGCGCCCGCATCGGGGATGCGTTGGAGCTCAACGAGATCCTCGACGAGCACTGGTCGAGCACGTCACGCCCGGAGATCACCCGCGACGAGCTCGACGAGAGATTCGGTCCGCTGGACGATGCCCAGGTCGCGGCTCTCGTGCGAGCCGGTGTGATCTCCGAGACCCCGCGCGATGGGGTGTACGAGGCCATCGACCCGCGCATCATTGGAAACCTGGCGAAACTCGTGCGACGGGGCGTGCAGATCACCGCGCTGGCAGATGTCCACGAACGGTTCACCGCAAAGATCAACGAGGCCGCCGAGATCCTGCTCGCTGCCGCGCATGACGAGGTGGACCGACGCAAGGGCCCGGGCTGGCTGCCGGAGAACGACGACGACGTCGCCTGGGCGGTGAACCTCCTGGGGATGATGCGCCGCGTCGGAACCGAGAACGCCCACGCCGCACTCGACCGCGCCCTCGACACGGCGCTGGACCGGGAACTCTCGGCCCACCAGAGCGCCGTCGACGAGCGTGCGGACGCCGACGCGCCGCAGCCCGGCCGGGAATCCGTCGAGCCC
The DNA here is from genome assembly GCF_025143765.1 of Gordonia sp. p3-SID1431. Classification (NCBI taxonomy): domain Bacteria; kingdom Bacillati; phylum Actinomycetota; class Actinomycetes; order Mycobacteriales; family Gordoniaceae; genus Gordonia; species Gordonia sp. p3-SID1431. The sequence goes on along the minus strand of NZ_JAMBDT010000133.1, from coordinate 5,987 downwards.
TCAGCCGGACCCGTTGTGCCGCTTCGGCAGAACGACCAATGAGGCGAGGAAGAAGCAGACCGCTCCCACGAACGTACCGGCCGTCGCGGCCACCGCGTCGGCGGTGACGCCACCCTTGGTCACGAACGCTCCGACGGCCGACACCCCGAATGCGACACACCCGATCCAGTTGATCAGCACCGACCACCAGTCGCGATCGCGGACATCCCACCGGCGTCCGGTGGCGCGGGTGTAGCCGGCGAAGGCGACCGCGCCACTGATGAGGAAGGCGATGGACCCGCCCGCGTCCGGGGTCCAGACCAGGTGCCGGTCCCCCCAGATCGTATGCGCGACCAGAGCTCCCGTGGTCGACACGTTGAACAGGATCGTACCCACCGATTGCGTGGCTGCTGTGAGCCATTCGGCACGGATGACCGAACCGGGCGCCGACGACCGCAGTTCGGCCACGGTACCGCTGCGGATCAGCTGGATGAATCCGGCGGCGGTGAAGAACCAGGCGCCGACGAAGTAGCAGCTGTTGGCGAACCCGGCGCCCATCACATGTGCCAGCCCGGGGGCCGACCCCAGCGCGAACAGCGCCGACCCGATCATGAACCCCCAGCACTGCTTGGGCAGCGTCGGCGTCAGGAACGCATGTGTGCGGTCATGCAGTGACATCAAGGCTCGCGATGACCTTGCTCGGCTCGATCCAGATCCCCAGCTCGCCGGTGACCCCGTTGCGGGCTCCGAACTCCTCGGCCCGCTCGGCACCCATGTATCGCGCCCCGCACATCGTCGCGATGCGACGCACCTCGTCGAGGTCGTCGGTGACCCGCGCGATGCCTTGCACCTGCACGAACCCGAACGGCGGTTCGGGCAGGTCGACCGCCATCACTACACGTGAATCACGCAACAGCGCACGGCCTTTGGCAGTCGTGGCCCCGGTGTTGAACGCGATCCGGTCGCCGTCGAGGACGAACCACACCGGGACGACGAGCGGTCGACCGTCGGCGGCGGTGTATCCGAGGTGCCCGGTCTTCGTGCCGCTGGTGAGGAAGTCGCGGATGGCCGGATCGGACAGCGTGGGCTCAGACATGCCTCTCACCCTAGAGAGACCCGGCCGCAACCGCGAGGTGTTCGGACTCGACCGCCTCACCGTTGCGCGAGTACATCACCGATCCGGCACGCCATCATCATGATCGTCGCGTGTGGGCCACTGCGCCCGCTGGTGGGCAGAATGGACCCGTCGACGATCCGCAGTCCGCGAACCCCGTGCACCCCGCCGAGCCAATCGGTCCGGACACCCATCGGCATCGTCCCCCACGCGTGCTGGGAGAACCCCGCCCGATCGGCGATCCGCACGCTCCCCGGGACGACGACGTCGGCGAACTCGGGCGCCCGCAGCATCTCCACGACTCCCGCGGCCGCCGTCCGCAACGCGATGGCGGTAGCCGGGTCGGGTTCGTCGAACTCAATCCGTACTGCGGCGCCGTCGGCGACGATCCGTACCGCCGAATGCCTCATCGCGGTCACCTCGACGATTGGACCCCACGCGCGCAGACCACGAATGTACGAGGCGAAATCATCTCGATAACAACGTATTTCGAGACCGCTGTCGGTGTGCACCACGGTCGGCAACACCATGCCCGGCCCCGCCGGTGTCCGCCTGGCGTACGACACCGCCAGGCCTCGATGCTCCCCGGCACCCAGCGAACGGGCATCCGTACGACCCCCGATGTCGAGTGCGGGCAACTCCGAACGCAACAGGATCCCCGCGGTGCCGAGGGTGCCCGCGGCGAGGATCACCTCGCCCGCGCCGACCGTGAGCGAGCCCGCGTGCACGCCCGTCACCGTCGTACCCCCGGCCGACGCCACACGGTCCACCGTGCAACCGGTCACGACCCGGAGGTTGGGTCGCGACAGCGCCGGGACGAGGTACGCGTCGGCCGCCGAGCGGCGCGCGAGCCCGCTCCGATTGATCGGCACCCGGTTGAGCCCGACCACCGGCCACCGCAGCGCGAGCGGACGGACCGGTACCCGCGCCGTCCAGTAGCGCTCGAAAGCGGTTCCGGCGTCGCCGAGTTCGTTGTCGGCGACGGGTTCGACACCCATGGTGCCGCCGGGCGCGTCCAGTTCGTCGTACGCATCGGCGATGGCGTCGAGCCCCCACCCGGCCGGCCACGTTCCGAAGTCGTCGCGATGGCACCTGAGGAAGTACCCGCCGTTCACCGCCGACGAACCGCCGAGAGCCGACCCGCGGGCCGCCGACACCCCGAGGTTCGTGTCGTGGCGGACCGCATGCGGGGCGGCGTCGTCGATCGGTAGCCGAGACAGCTCGAGGTCCGCGGGGGCCGGCAGGCCTCCCGGACCGCGTTCCAGCAGCACGACCGCACGGTCGGGGTTCCGCGAGAGCCGCTCGGCGAGCACGCATCCGGCGCTGCCGGCGCCGACGATGACGACGTCAGCGGTGAGCGACCGGTTGGTCGTCGTCATCGAGAGATGACCGGGCGCAACGCTTCCGGGTCTCGGTGGGTGATGACGCCTTGCCACAGGCCCGCACCGTAGGCCAGGTCGTCGAGCCGGTGCATGAGGATGTAGCGCAGCGGGCCGAGCGTGGGCGGACTGGTCGGATCGGCGAGCAGATCCCGGACCCAGGACACCACCCCCTCGACGATCGCCACCTGCACGGCGAGGGTGCGGAAACGCTTGGACACAAGGGCGAGCAACACCGCCACCGGCCAATAGTGACGGCAGATGGCGTCCGCGGCCTGTAGCAGTCCGAACCCGGCCGCTCGTCCGGTCATCTGCGCCGACACCAGCGGGGCCGACGGCAGGTCGCCCAGCCGCCGCCGCAGCCGAACCGCCAGATGGGTGAGGATGATCATCGCCAGGGCGGCACCGAACCGCGTCCGCGACAGCAACGCCACCACCGCGGCGGCCATCGGAACCGACATCTTCATCGGCGCTGCTCGGTCACCGTGCCGGGAGGCCAGGTGTGCGGCGCCGGTGCCGTAGAAACAGCGACGCGAGAGCACCGAGCGCAGGTCAGCGCGGTGCTCATGGGCCACACGAGCCACCGGGTCGTAACGGATCCGCCACCCCTCCGCGTGCATCCGCCAGCACGCGTCGACATCCTCGGCCACCCGCAGCGACTCGTCGAAACCGCAGAAAGCGCTGCGCCGCACCACCATCGCGGCGCTGGGCACATACGGGGTCCGGGTTGAGGGCGCCACCGCGGACTCCTCGGGCCCCATGTCCAGGGAGGACCACCCGTTCTCGTAACGTTCGGCCAGCGATGACGCCACCGACGGGTCGGACTGCAATCCGACGATGCGCGGTGCGACGAGCCCGACCGTGGGGTCGGAGAAGTGCGTCAGCAGGATGGTGAGCCAATCCGGGTCGGGCACGACGTCGGAGTCGAGGAATGCGACGAAGTCGGTCGTCGCGGCCTCCGCACCCGCGTTGCGCGCCGCGGACGGACCACGGTTGTCGTCGAAGCGCAGGACCCGCGCCGTGGGCCGGTCCACCACGATCGGGGTGGCGGAGCCGTCGTCCACGACGATGACCGTCAGCCCGTCGAGGGCGTCGAGCAGGCGATCGATGCCAACCTGGTTGTCCCGGACCGGGACGACCACGGTCACGTCCTGCGGCTGCGGTCCGAACATGGGCCGGGGATTGGCGATCCCCGCGTCCAGCAGCGCGCGCGCCAATCGTCGGGTCACGTTGTCGCACACCTCGATCCGACCGTCCTCGGAGGTCATCCCGAGTGCGGTGTCGGACATGCGCAGCAGCCGCGTCGGCGAACCGCCGACCAGATACCGGAAGTCGCCAGCCTTGGCACAGCGCAGGTCGATCTGCACCTGGAAGCCGTCGGGCAGATCGGTCCCCGGAGGCGCGTCGGCGTCCGAGTGCGCTCCGGGTTCGACGGACTCCGAGTCGTCCCGGGCGGAGGCGTCGTCCGCGTCCTGGTTCCCGGCCCAGCGTCGTGGGGCCGAGTCGTCGAGGGCCGTCATCCCAGGCGCCCCAGATCGTCGATCTGCCACGACTCCAGGGCGGCCCACAGGCGGTCGGTCACCCCGTCGACCAGACCCGCCCCCGTCTCGGCGCTCGCGCCCTCCGGGTCGCCGAGGACACCGTTGGGACTCACGGCGGCGACACCGCCCGACCGCATCGCCCCCATCAAAGCCCCCACCGGCTCCCGGTTGCCCGCCACGGCACGGTCGGGATCCACGACGGACGGCGAAACATGCAGCAGCACAGATGTTTCGGTGAATCCCGCGTGGGCGTCGGCGCCTTCGAAAGCGCACGGGAACCAGGCGACGTCCCGGCCCTCGTAGCGGAGTCGGGTCACCGCCTCGATCAGCGTCCGGGTGTTCCCGCCATGTCCGTTGACGAACACCACGCGCGCCGCCCATCGGCACGCACTGCGGCCGTACTCGACGAGGAGGCCGCGCAACGCCTCGTGTCCGATCGAGATGGTCCCGGCGAAGCCCTCGTGTTCACCGCTGGCGCCGTAGTTCAGGTCCGGTGCGCACAGGAGCCCGGAGGCCTTCGATCGCCCGCAGACGCGCTCGGCGATCGCCGACGCGATACGCGTGTCGGTGTCGAGCGGGAGGTGGGGCCCGTGCTGCTCGACCGAACCGAGGGGCACCAGCAGAGTGATCACCTGCCCATCGAGGTCTGGCCAGTTGCACTGCCCCAACGCCGATGGCACCGTCATTCGACCAATGCTAGCGACGGTGCCTGCGAGTGTGTCGGTCTCGCCCGAAAAACGGAGCGAAAAACGCGTCCAGATGTCGCGAACCACCACTCTGACGAGCGTTCGATCGGTTGTGGAATGCTGAGAACATCCAGTGACACCTGACACAGTGCGCGAACAACGATCGGGAGGACGACACCCATGAGCAGTGCCACACCACACGACAGCGGCAAGCCCGGCCCGCTGAGTTCGATCCGGGTCATCGAGTTCGCCGGTATCGGCCCCGGTCCGCATGCCGCCATGCTGCTGGCCGATCTCGGCGCCGACGTCGTGCGCGTTCAGCGCCCGGGGTCGCTGCCCAAGCCCGGCCGCAACGCCGATGCTCTGCTCCGCGGCCGACGCGTCGTCGAGGCCAACCTCAAGGACGACAACGACCGGGAGACCATTCTCGGCCTCGTCGCCAAGGCCGATGTGATCCTCGAGGGTTTCCGTCCCGGCGTGATGGAACGGCTCGGACTCGGACCCGACGACCTCGAGAAGGTCAACCCCGGCCTCGTCTACGGGCGCATGACCGGCTGGGGACAGGACGGACCCCGTGCCAACCTCGCCGGCCACGACATCAACTACATCTCGCTCACGGGCATGCTGCACGCGATCGGACGCAAGGACGATCGTCCCGTGCCCCCGCTCAACCTGGCCGGCGACTTCGGCGGCGGTTCGATGTTCCTCGTCGTCGGTGTGCTCGCGGCACTGCTCGAGCGCGGGGTGTCTGGCCGGGGACAGGTCGTCGACGCGGCCATGGTCGACGGCGCTTCCGTTCTGGGACAGATGATGTGGGCGTTCCGCGGCACCGGACTGTGGAGCGACACCCGGGGTGTGAACATGCTCGACACCGGTGCTCCGTACTACGAGGTCTACGAGACCTCCGACGGCAAGTACATGGCGGTCGGCGCGATCGAGCCGCAGTTCTACGCCGAGCTGCTCAAGGGCCTCGAACTCACCGACGCCGACCTGCCGGACCAGAACGACATCGCCCAGTGGGGGAAGCTGAAGGAGATCTTCACCGAGACCTTCAAGTCGCGCACCCGCGACGAATGGGCCGCGGTCTTCGAGGGCACGGACGCCTGCACCTCGCCGGTCCTCACCTTCGCCGAGGCACCTGCCGACGCCCACATGGCCGCCCGCGCCAACCTCGTCGACATCGACGGCGTGACCCAGGCCCAGGTGGCACCGCGCTTCTCGCGCACCAAGCCGGAGACCCCCACGGGCCCGACCACCGAGGCGACCGATCCGTCGACGCTCTGGGCCG
>NZ_JAMBDT010000132.1:0-11501 GCF_025143765.1 Gordonia sp. p3-SID1431 | reverse complement strand
GCGTGGGTTCAGGCGGTGCCGTTGACGTTCGGCCCGCTCGCTTCGCTCCCGGCGCCGGTCGCATCCGGCTGCGCGTCGGCCACACTCGGCTCGACAACCGGCTGCGCGTCGACGGACGCCGTCTGTCGCGGGAAGTGCGACAACCCGCCCCAGAGGAGGGCGACCGTGGTGTCCACGGCGGTCTGCTTGTCGACCGGGCGCTTGGCCTCGAGCCAGTAGCGGGCGTTGACCTGGCTGGCGCCGACGAGCCCCGACGCGAGCATCCGCGAACGGTACGGGTCGAGACCGGAATCGTGCATGACCAGGCCGTATACGGCGTCGACGCACGCCTCGGTCGCGCCCTCCACCCGGCGGATGACGGCGGGATCGGAGGCGTCGGAGGAGAAGATCAACCGGTAGCCCGAGTTGTCCTGATCGATGAAGTCGAAGAAGGCCTGAACCGCGGCACGGACGCGCTTGCGGTTGTCGGTGGTCGTCCGCAGGGCGGTGTTGACGTCGCTGACCAGCTTCTCGGCGTGGCTGTCCACGACCGCGAGGTAGAGGTCGAGCTTCGACGGGAAGTGTTGATACAGAACGGGTTTACTCACTCCCGCGTGCACCGCGATCTCATCCATGCCGGCCGCGTGGTAGCCGCGTTCGACGAAGATCTCACTGGCCGCGTCGAGCAACTGCATACGTCGTGCGCTGCGCGGCAGGCGAGTGCTGCGGCCGGGCACGGCGGACGCGTTGGTTGCGGTCGACATGCCCAAGAGAGTACTCGGCGGAGCTTCCTGCGCAGTATCGGTGGTCTGCTGTGAGAAAGTTGACCGGTGAGCCGCACAGAGGACGGTGGCCCCGGGTCCGAGCGTGGCCGGGTGCGTGCCAAGGATGTCGGCCCGAGATCGTCGGGACGCCCCAGACCGGACCAGCCGCTACGAGCGCGCTGGGACCCGACCGACGACAGCGGACGTCCCCGCGTCGACCGCGATGCCCAGCCGGAATACAAGAAGCAGTCGGCGCTCGGGCGGTTCGTCTCGACCTATGGGTGGCGTGCCTATGCGATCCCGGTGCTCACGATCCTGACGATCGCGCTGATCGTCGTCACCATCCGGGACGGCCGGACCGATGCGCTCGAGCCGGCGGCGGCCGCCAGCCCCGACTCCGCGGCGCGCAACACCGACATCAGCAAGGAGACCCGCCCGATCGGTGCCCCCACCGGCGACATCCAGGCGGCCGCGCTGCCCGCCGGGACGCTGCCCCAGGGCGGCCCGTTCACCGACCGGGCCCGCAAGACGTTCCGGGTCCTGCGCGGCGGCGGTCCGCCCGTCGGCACCGGCGGGCAGGTGTACACCTACACGGTGGAGGTGGAGAACGGCCTCAACCCGCAGGACTACGGCGGTGACCCGACCTTCGCGAAGATGGTGGACACGACGCTGGCCAACCCGCGCAGCTGGATCGGCGACGGCCGCGTGTCCTTCCGCCGTGTCGACCGCGGTGAGCCCGACCTGCGCATCACACTCACCTCGACCGGCACCACCCGTGAGCTGTGCGGGTACCAGATCCGCCTCGAGACCTCCTGCTACTACCCGCCGCAGGCGCGGGTCACGCTGAACGAGGCCCGATGGGTGCGCGGTGCGCTGTCCTATCAGGGTGACGACGTCGCCTACCGGCAGTACCTCATCAACCACGAGGTCGGTCACGGCATCGGCTACGAGGCGCACGAGGCGTGCCGCGAGGACGGCGCGCTCGCGCCGATCATGATGCAGCAGTCCTTCGGCGTCGCGAACTCCGAGATCATGGCTCTCGACCCGCAGATGAAGGCCAACCGCACCTTCGTGTGCCGTCCCAATCCCTGGCCGTTCCCCACCCGCTGACCGGGAATGCCGCCGCGGACTCATCCGTTGTGCCGGGGGTACGTAGTCAGCCCGAACAATGGAGGCGTTCGTGTCATCGCAAGGGTCGCCCACAGGGTCGCTGCCGCCGCTGGTGGAACCGGCCGCGGAACTGAGCAACGAAGAGGTGGCCCGCTACAGCCGTCACCTGATCATCCCGGACGTGGGGATGGACGGTCAGAAGCGTCTGAAGAACGCCAAGGTGCTGGTGATCGGCGCCGGCGGACTGGGTTCGCCGACGCTGCTGTACCTCGCTGCGGCGGGGGTCGGGACGATCGGCATCGTCGAGTTCGACATCGTCGACGAATCCAACCTGCAGCGCCAGGTCATCCACGGCCAGTCCGACATCGGCCGGCCCAAGGCCGAGAGCGCGCGGGACTCCATCCTGGAGATCAACCCCTTCGTCACCGTCAACCTGCATGACCAGCGGCTCGAGCCCGAGGGTGCGATCGAACTGTTCTCGCAGTACGACCTCATCCTCGACGGCACCGACAACTTCGCGACCCGGTACCTGGTCAACGACGCCGCGGTCCTCGCGCACAAGCCCTACGTGTGGGGGTCGATCTACCGCTTCGAGGGTCAGGCCTCGGTCTTCTGGGAGGACGCCCCCGACGGCCGCGGTCTCAACTACCGTGACCTCTACCCGCAGGCACCACCGCCCGGGATGGTGCCGTCCTGCGCCGAAGGCGGTGTACTCGGCATCCTCTGCGCCTCGATCGGATCGATCATGGGCACCGAGGCCATCAAGCTGATCTGTGGGATCGGCGAGCCCCTCCTCGGTCGACTGATGGTGTACGACGCCCTCGACATGACCTACCGGACCATCAAGATCCGCAAGGATCCGGAGGGTGAGCGGATCGCCGGTCTCATCGACTACGACGACTTCTGCGGTGTCGTCTCCTCGGAGGCGTCCGACGCCGCCGCGGGGTCCACGCTGACCGCCGTCGAACTCAAGCAGAAGATCGACGCGGGGGAGAAGCTGGCGATCATCGACGTCCGGGAGCCCGTCGAATGGGACATCGTCCGCATCGACGGCGCGACCCTCATCCCGAAGGGCGACATCCTCTCCGGCGAGGGTCTCGCCAAGGTGCCGCAGGACCGGCCCACCGTGCTCTACTGCAAGACCGGCATCCGGTCCGCCGAGGCGCTCGCCGCGCTGAAGCGAGCCGGTTTCGCCGACGCCACGCACCTGCAGGGCGGCGTGACCGCGTGGGCGAACCAGGTCGACAAGACGTTGCCGGTCTACTGAGCCCGGTCATCGATCCGCACGTCGGTGCGGGTGGTTGCCGCGTGCCTTCCGGAAACGGACAACCGCGCTCGGTAATCTGGCCGACGTGAACACCGTCGAGCCGCCCGAACACGTGTTGAACACGTTCGGGCTCACCGCCCACCCGCCCATCGCGATGGGGGAATCGTGGGTCGGCGGGTGGCGTGTCGGCGAAGTCGTGCTCTCACTGGTCCCCGACCACGCGCGCGCCGCGTGGTCGGCGTCGGTGCGCGAATCCCTGTTCGTGGAGGGGATGCGCATCGCGCGTCCGTTCCGCGCCACCGACGGCCGGTACGTGGTGTCGGGCTGGCGGGCCGACACCTACATCGCCGGGACGCCCGAACCACGGCACGACGAGGTCGTCCTGGTCGCCGACCGGCTGCACGAGGCGACCGCCTCGCTCGAACGGCCCCGGTTCCTGCTGCAGCCGCCTGCTCCGCCGCACACCGACGTCGACGTGTTCACCGCGGCCGATCGTGCCGCCTGGGAGGACGTCCCGCTGCGCTCGGCCCGGGCCGCCGGTATGGCCGAGCCGACCGCACCCGACGGTGTGCAGAGCGTCGACATGCTGAAAACCCTTGCGAAGCTTCGTAAGCCGGTGGATCTGCCGTCTCAGGTCGTGCACGGTGACCTTTTCGGCACGGTGCTGTTCGCCGGTGCCGCGGCCCCGGGGATCACCGACATCGTCCCGTATTGGCGGCCCGCCCCGTGGGCGGCGGCGGTCGCGGTGGTCGACGCCCTGGCGTGGGGTGGTGCCGACACCGAACTCATCCAGCGATGGTCGGATCAGCCCGAGTGGCCGCAGATGATGCTGCGGGCGACGATGTTCCGGCTGGCCGTCCACGCGCTGCACCCGCGGTCGACCTCGGGCGCACTGCCCGGGTTGCAGCGAGTCGTCGAACATGTACGTTTACTCGTATAACCGCAGCTCACAGCCCTGACTGACCGCTGACAGGGTTCTCACAACGCCTGTGTGACGGAGTGAGGACAACGTGACGATGCGGTCACCTCGCGGAAAATCCGCGCAACACGCCCCCTCCACACTTGGTCTCGAGTCGCACGACACCGGTGTCGGCGTCTTCCACGACAGCCACCACTGCACGCCGCCCTGTGCACGGCAGTGACACCACGTAGACCAGCAACCATCGGAGGCGGAGCCTTGGCATTCGCAGATCTCAGAGCACAACTGACACGGGACCACACGATCACCGACTGGGACCCGGAGGACCGGGTCGCCTGGGACAACGGCAATGCCGCGATCGCCAAGCGCAACCTGATCTGGTCGGTCATCTGTGAGCACGTCGGATTCTCGATCTGGTCCCTGTTCTCGGTGATGGCCCTGTTCATGGGCCCCGAGTACGGCATCAGCATGGACCAGAAGTTCGTCATCGCCGCCACCGCGACCCTGGTCGGCTCCTGCCTGCGCATCCCGTACACGCAGGCCACCGCCAAGTTCGGCGGCCGCAACTGGGCGATCTTCTCCGCCGTCGTGCTGCTCATCCCGACCGGGCTGACGATGATGCTGATGATGAACCCGGGCGAGTTCGGGTTCGGCTGGTTCCTCGCCGTCGCGGCCATCACCGGTTTCGGTGGCGGCAACTTCGCGTCGTCGATGACCAACATCAACGCGTTCTACCCGCAACGGCTGAAGGGCTGGGCGCTCGGACTCAACGCCGGCGGCGGCAACATCGGCGTGCCGGTCGTGCAGGTCATCGGTCTGCTGGTCATCTGGCTCGCCGCCGACCAGCCCGAGATCGTGTGCGCCATCTACCTCGTCGCCCTGGCCGTCGCCGGTATCGGTGCCGCCCTCTACATGGACAACCTGGACCACCAGACGGCCAGCGGTCGGGCGATGCTCGACTGCCTCAAGTACCGCGACACGTGGCTGATCTGCCTGCTCTACATCGGTACGTTCGGTTCGTTCATCGGCTTCGGGTTCGCGTTCGGCCAGGTCCTCAACATCAGTTTCACCGAGGCCGGAGTCGCGAAGCCGGCGCTGGCAGCAGCGCAGATCGTCTGGATCGGCCCGCTGCTGGGGTCGGTCATCCGTCCCTACGGCGGAAAACTGGCCGATCGCGTCGGCGGTGGCAAGGTGACGCTGTACACCTTCATCGCGATGGTCTTCTCCGCGGCGATCCTCGTGGTCGCCGGCACGATCGCCGACAACAACGGCAAGACGATCACCGGCGCCACGTTGACGGCCTTCATCATCGGCTTCATCCTGCTGTTCCTGCTCTCGGGCCTGGCCAACGGGTCGGTCTACAAGATCATCCCGACCATCTGGGAGCACAAGGCGCAGGCGCAGAGCGGACTGAATTCGCTCGGGAAGACGAAGTGGTCGCGGAGCATGTCCGGCGCGCTCATCGGGATCGCCGGTGCCGCAGGCGGTCTCGGCGGTGTGGGTATCAACCTGGTGCTGCGCGCCAGCTACCAGTCCAACAAGTCGGCGACGATGGCCTTCTGGGTGTTCATGCTCTTCTACGTCCTGGCAGCGGTCGTGACCTGGTGGTTCTACGCCCGGCGCCCGATCGTCATCGCGGAGACCACCGATCTCGCGGTCACCGGTGCCCATGACGAAACGGCACCGACTGTCGACGGGACCGCATCGACCGGTGCTGCCGCCGAGGGCACCGACAAGCAGGCAACCAAGGAAGCGCTGGCCTGATCCTCACGGGACCGGCGAGGCAAGGGAGCAAAGAGCAGTGAACAGCGAAACCGCAACGCGCACAACCAAGACAGTGGTGGTGGTGGGCCATGGCATGGTCGGTCACCGCTTCGTCCAGGCGCTCCGCGAGCGTGACGCGACCGACCTGTGGCGTATCGAGATCGTCAGCGAGGAGATCGACCCGGCCTACGACCGGGTGGGGCTGTCCTCGTATGTCGGTGCCTGGCTTCGGGATTCTCTCGCACTCGAGGGGAACACGTACGCCGGGGACGATCGGGTCGTCACGCATCTGGGCGAGACCGTCACCGGCATCGATCGGGACGCCCGCCGGGTCGTCACCTCGAGCGGTCGCGAGATCGACTACGACGCAGTCGTTCTGGCCACCGGTTCCTACGCTTTCGTCCCGCCGGTCCCCGGTCACGACAACGACCGGTGCTTCGTCTACCGCACCCTCGACGACCTCGACGACATCCGGGCCGCGGCCGAGGCCGCCGGTCCGGGTGCGACGGGTGTGGTCGTCGGTGGCGGCCTGCTCGGACTCGAGGCCGCCAACGCACTCAAGCTCATGGGGATGACCCCCCACGTGGTGGAGTTCGCCCCGCGTCTGATGCCGATGCAGGTCGACGAGGGCGGCGGCGCGATCCTGAAGAACCTGGTGACCGAGCTCGGACTCGAGGTCCACACCGGGGTCGGGACGTCGGAGATCGCCGACGCCGAGGACGGCGGCCTGCGGGTCACGCTGTCCGACGAGTCGACGATCGACGCCTCGCTCGTGGTGTTCTCCGCCGGCGTCCGACCGCGCGATCAACTCGCTCGGGACGCGGGACTGGCCGTCGGCGAGCGCGGCGGCGTGCTCGTCGACGCCGGTTGTGGAACCGACGACGAGAACGTCTACGCCATCGGCGAGGTCGCCGCCGTCGAAGGCCGCTGCTACGGCCTCGTCGCCCCCGGTTACTCGACCGCCGAGGTGGTCGCCGACCGTCTGCTCGGCGGGACGTCGGAGTTCCCCGGTGCCGACCTGTCCACGAAGCTGAAGCTCCTCGGCGTCGACGTGGCCAGCTTCGGGGATGCGTTCGGCACCACCGAGAACGCGCTGGAGATCACCTACCACGACGCGGTCGCCGGCCGGTACGCGAAGATCGTCGTCAGCGACGACGCGAAGACGCTGCTCGGCGGAATCCTGGTCGGCGACGCATCGGCCTACGCGATGCTCAAGCCGATGGTCGGCCGGGAGATCCCGGGCGACCCCGCTGCCCTCATCGCGCCCGAGGGCGGCGCCGCGGTGGGTATGGACGCACTGCCCGACGACGCGGAGATCTGCTCGTGCAACGGCGTCTCGAAGGGTGCCATCTGCTCGGCGATCGCCGACGGCGCGTGCGACATCGCCGCGGTCAAGGGCTGCACCTCGGCCGGCACCACCTGCGGTGGCTGCCTGCCCAGCATCAAGCAGCTGCTCGCCGCGTCCGGGGTCGAACTGAGCAAGTCGCTGTGCGACCACTTCACCCAGTCGCGCGCCGAGCTGTTCGAGATCGTCGCGGTGACCGGTATCCGGACGTTCTCCGAACTCGTCGAGCGATACGGCACCGGGCAGGGTTGCGAGATCTGCAAGCCGACGGTCGCGTCGATCCTCGCGTCGACCTCCAGCGACCACATCCTCGAGGGCGAGCAGGCCGCGCTGCAGGACACCAACGACCACTTCCTGGCGAACATGCAGAAGAACGGCTCGTACTCGGTCGTGCCGCGGATGCCCGGTGGCGAGGTCACGCCCGAGCAGCTGATCGTGATCGGTGAGATCGCGCGCGACTTCGGGCTGTACACCAAGGTCACCGGCGGCCAGCGGATCGACCTGTTCGGTGCGCGCGTCGACCAGTTGCCCGAGATCTGGCGGCGCCTCGTCGACGCCGGGATGGAGTCGGGGCAGGCGTACGGCAAGAGCCTGCGGACGGTGAAGAGTTGCGTCGGTTCGACGTGGTGCCGGTACGGCGTGCAGGACTCGGTCGGCATGGCCGTGCTGCTGGAGAAGCGGTACCGCGGACTGCGCTCACCCCACAAGATCAAGTTCGGGGTCTCGGGATGTGCCCGCGAGTGCGCCGAGGCGAGGGGCAAGGACGTCGGTGTCATCGCCACCGAGCACGGCTGGAACCTCTACGTCGGCGGCAACGGCGGCCAGAGCCCGAAGCATGCGGTGCTGCTCGCCAGCGGAGTGGATGACGAGACCCTCGTCGCCTACATTGATCGGTACCTCATGTTCTACATCCGAACCGCCGATCGACTGCAGCGCACGGCGCCGTGGCTGGAGTCGCTCGAAGGTGGTCTCGACCATCTGAAGGACGTGGTGTGTGAGGACAGCCTGGGGCTCGCCGCCGAACTCGAGGAGGCGATGGCCCGCCACGTCGGCGGTTACCAGGACGAGTGGGCCGCGGTGCTCGCGGACGAGGACAAGCTGAAGCGGTTCGTCTCGTTCGTGAATGCGCCCGATGTCGTCGACCCGACGATCCGGTTCTCCGAGTACGAGCGCAAGGCGCCGGTGCTGCTCGACATGCCGGCGGTCCGTCCGGGTGCGACCGCTCCGTCGGGCCCCGATGGAGTGAGCGAGCGACCGGTGAGAGAAGGAGTGCCCACATGACCATCGCGCCAGGGGAGGCCGACACCATGTCCGCAGAGACGACGCCCACCGGCGCCGCCACGGAGTGTGAGGGGAGCTGGGTGCGCGCGTGTTCGATCGACGATCTGATCGTCGGTCGCGGCGTCGCCGTGCTGGGTCCCGAGGGTGTGCAGGCCGCGCTGTTCCGTCTGCCCGCCGCCGAGTCCGATCGCGAGGCGGCGCCCGGGCGCTCCCGCCTGTACGCGATCGGCAACATCGATCCGTTCGGTCGCGCCGCGGTCCTCTCCCGGGGACTCACCGGCGACCGCGGGGGCGAACCCACCGTCGCCTCGCCGCTGGGTAAACAGGTCTTCGCGCTGCGCACCGGGATCTGCCTGGACGACGAGACGGTGTCGGTCCCCAGCTACGGTGTGCGGGTGGTCAACCGCATCGTCGAGGTGTTCTTCCCGGCGTGAACACCATGACCCCCGCCGGTGCAGACCCTGCCGGCGCAACCTCACCGGACCCCGACCCGTTGCCGCTCGCCGGTTTCACGATCGGGATCACCGCCGCGCGTCGCGCCGAGGAGTTCGCGGTACTGCTGGAACGACGCGGTGCCGAGGTGATGCAGGCCCCGACCATCCGCATCCTGCCGCTGGTCGACGACACCGAACTCGAGCGGGTGACCGAGGAACTCATCGCCCACCCGCCCGAGGTGATGGTCGCCACGACCGGTATCGGCTTCCGCGGGTGGGTCGAGGCCGCCGACGGGTGGGGCAACGCCGAGGCCGTCCTACGGGCGCTGTCCGATAGCCGGCTGATCGCACGCGGCCCGAAGGCCAAGGGCGCGATCCGGGCGGCGGGGCTGCGCGAGGAGTGGTCGCCGGAGAGCGAGTCCTCCTCGGAGGTCCTCGACCGGCTGCTGGAAGAGGGCGTCGACGGCGTCCGGATCGCGGTGCAGTTGCACGGTGCCACCAGCGAGTGGGAACCGCTGCCGGACTTCTGCACGGTGCTGCGCGCCGCCGGTGCCGAGGTGGTGCCGATCCCGGTGTACCGCTGGCATATGCACCCCGACGTGGCGCGCATCGACAAGATGATCGGCGCGGTGCTCCGCGGCGATCTCGACGCGATCACCTTCACCAGCGCTCCGGCGGCGGCGTCGATCCTGACCCGTGCCAAAGAACTCGGCAAGCTGCAGCAGTTCATCCACGCACTGCGGACCGCGGTACCGGTCATGTGCGTGGGTTCGGTGACCGCCAGTCCGCTGGAGGCGCTGCAGATCCCGACGATCTACCCGCGCCGGTTCCGTCTCGGCGCGCTCGCGCGCCTGATCACCGACGAACTGCCGCGGCGGAGCCACCTGCTGCGGGTCGCCGGGCACGACACCGCCATCCGTGGCCAGGCCGTCGTGGTCGACGGTGAGCTCCGCGAGATGTCGGCGACGAGTCTGCTCCTGCTCAAACTGTTGGCCCGCAACCCCGGTCGCGTGGTCTCGCGGCAGGAGTTGCTCGCCGGTCTGCCCGGTGACAGCTCCGACACCCATGCGGTCGAGGTCGCCGTTGCGCGACTCCGTGCCGCACTGGGGGATTCGAAGATGGTGCAGACCGTCGTCAAGCGTGGTTACCGGCTCGCGGTCGACCTCGAGTACGACGCCGAAGACGAGTGAGAAGGAAGCGAGAACACATGCACGACAACCATGTACGGCTTCCGCATGGTGACCGGTTGCAGGGGTACAGCCCCGTCCTGGTCGCGCACGGGACCCGCAACCCGCACGGGGTCAACGTGATCGCAGAGATCGCCGAAGCCGTCAGCGCCCGCATCGGGCTCACCCGCACCGCATTCGTCGACGTCCTCGGACCGACGCCGAGCGAGGTCATCGCCGACCTGGAACGTCCGGCGGTGCTGGTGCCCGCGTTCCTCGCCTCGGGCTACCACGTCCGCAAGGACCTGCCCGAACACGTCGCGGCCGCGGGACGGGCGGACACCGTCGTCACCCGGGCGCTGGGACCCGATCCGGCCATCGCCTCGGTCGCCCGACTCCGTCTGGCCGAAGCGGGCTGGGAACCGGGCGACGCGGTCGTGCTCGCCGCCGCCGGGTCATCGGACGAGAGTGCCTGCGGGCAGGTTCATCTGGCCGCCCGGCAGCTGGAATCGCTGATCGGCGGACGGGTCGAGGTCGGGTTCATCACGACCGCGACCCCCACGGTGCCCGAGGCGGTCGAGCGGGCCCGGCGCACGGGACGGCGGGTCGTGATCGCCAGCCACCTCCTCGCCCCGGGCCTGTTCCATCAGCGCCTGAGCACCTACGGCGCGGACGCGGTCGCCGCACCCCTGGGGCCGGACCCCAGGATCGTCGACCTGATCGTCACGCGGATGCGCGCGGCCATCAGTCCGTACCGACGTGTGCCGGTCCCGCGCCACGTCTGAGCTGCCCTGCAAACCCACCCTTTTTCGGCATATCCAGCACCCTCCAAGGGGGTGGGTATGCCGAGAACAGGTGGGTTTGCGGGTCGGTCACGTGGCGGGGTCCCACCGGCACTCGCGCAGTCGGATTCGCCCGTCGGTGATCGGAACACCCTCCGCCCGTAGCCGTTCCAGCTGACGAGTCGCGAGATGCGGCGCCGGCCGGCCGCCGGCGGGCACCACACGGTGCCAGGGCAGGTCGGCCGAATCGGTCCGCATGATCCAGCCGACGATCCGCGGGCTGGACAACCCGGCCGCGGTGGCCAGGTCGCCGTAGGTGCTCACCTGGCCGGCCGGAATGGCCGACACGAGTGCACGGACCCGTTCGACCTGCTCCTCGGTGATGGCTGCCATCGTCGCCTCGACAGATGTCGTCGCTACAGCAGCGATCGGACCAGCGCGGCCGCGAGCCCGGGCTCGAGGAACGGCACCATGTGGCCGCAGTCGGCGTGGTGGACGGTGACCTCGGCGCCGCGCTCGCTCGCGCACGCATCGAGGAACGCCGGCCGCACGAATGGGGGCTGGACCTGGTCGGCGACGACCACGTGGGTGGGCACGCCTGGCGGCGGAAGCACTGCGGGCCTTGCCATCTCGCTCCACGACGCCGCTGCGGCGGGTGCGCTCACCCGCCAGCCGACCCCGCCGCGCGGG
>NZ_JAMBDT010000131.1:0-11524 GCF_025143765.1 Gordonia sp. p3-SID1431 | reverse complement strand
GATGATCACTTGAGTTCGGCGCTGCTCTTGTTCAGCACCCGCCGGGCGATGATCAGATTCTGGATCTGCTGGGTCCCCTCGAAGATGTCGAGGATCTTGGAGTCGCGTGCCCATTTCTCCACCAGCAACCGCTCCGAGTAGCCGAGGGTGCCGGTGAGTTCGACGACCTTGTTGGTGACGTCGGTGGCGGTGCGGCCTGCCTTCGCCTTGGACATCGACGCCTCGGTCGAGTTCGGCTGCTTGTTGTCGGCCATCCAGGCGGCCCGCATGGTGTGCAGGTACGCGGCCTCGAAATCAGCCTCCATGCGCAGGAATTCGGCAGCGGCGGCGTGCTGGTCGGCGGCAGGCCGATCGTAGTCGACCTCGATGCCGGCCTCGTCGAGAATCGCGCGCAGTTCCTCGAGCGCGGCACGGGTCACGCCGACGGCCATGCCGGCCACCAGCGGACGGGTGTTGTCGAAGGTCTGCATGACCCCGCCGAAGCCCTTCTTGGTGTCGACCTCGGGTGAGCCGAGCAGGTTCTCCTTCGGGATCCGGCAGTTCTCGAAGCGGATCGCCGCGGTGTCGGAAACCTTGATGCCCAGCTTGTGCTCGAGGCGTTCGACGGTGACACCCGGATGGGTACGCGGCACCACGAAGCTCTTGATGGCGGCGCGGCCGGCGCTCTTGTCGACGGTCGCCCAGACGACGATGTGGGTGGCGCGCGATCCCGCTGTCACGTAGATCTTCTCGCCGTTGATGACGTACTCGTCGCCGTCGAGGGTGGCGGTGGTCGACACGGCGGCCGAATCGGAGCCGAAGCCGGGCTCGGTGATGGCCATGGCCGCCCACACCTTGCCGAAGCGCTCGAGCTGCTCATCGGTCGCCACCGCGGCGATCGCCGAGTTCCCCAGTCCCTGATAGGGAATCGAGAGCATGAGGCCGACATCGCCCCAGGAGGTCTCCATCACGTTGACGACGGACTGCATGTTGCCGCCGTTGACCACGGCGCCCTCGGCCTTGGGCGCGCGGTTGGATGATTCAGCTTTCTTCTGTTGGCTACGTCCGCCGTCGGCGCCCGCACCGGCCTGTCCGGTCTCGGACAGACCGTCGTACAGGCTGGCGAGGGTGTCGAGTTCGACGGGGTAGTCGTGCTCGCGCAGGTCGTACTTGCGCGAGATGGGCCGGAAGATCTCCGCGGCCGCCTGATGGGCCTGGTCGACGGTGACGCGCAGCTTCTTCGGGAGTTCGAGATTGATGCTCATGAGAGGTTCTTTCGCTACGTTCGCACAACGCGGTCAGAGGACGACGATGCCTTCGCCGATGCCGGCACCGCGGAGATCGCGGTACCAGCGCTCGACGGGGTGTTCCTTGGTGAAGCCGTGGCCGCCGAGCAGCTGGACGCCGTCGAGGCCGATCTGCAGCCCCTTGTCGATGGTCAGCTTGCGCGCCAGTGCGGCTTCGCGGGCGAAGGACAGACCCTGCTCGGCGCGCGCGGCACCGCGCAGCGTGACGAGGCGGATCGAGTCGACCTCGGTCGCCATCGTGGCGACCATGAAGGCCACCGCCTGACGGTTGGAGATCGGCTCGCCGAACGCCTCGCGCTCGTTGACGTAGGGGATCACGTAGTCGAGGACGGCGCGTGCGGTGCCCGCGGCCAGCGCCGACCAGCCCAGCCGGGACAGGCGAACGACGTCGCGGTACGCCGACGTCGCGGCGTCGGCCTCGCCGCCGATGATGGCGGTCGCCGGTACGGCGACGTCCTGCAGCAACAGACGACCCATGCCCGCGGCGCGCACGCCCATGCCCGGATCGGCCTCGACGATCAGGCCCTTGCTGTCGGATTCGACGATGAAGAGGGCCGGCTTGCCGTCGAGCTGGGCGCTGACGATGAACAGTTCCGACGAGCCGGCGGCCGGGACGAAGGACTTGACACCGTTGAGGCGGAACCCGCTCGGCACGCGAGTTGCCTTGGTGCTCAGCGAGAAGGCGTCGAACAGCGGACGCGGCTCGGCGATGACGACCGCGGACTGGGGCACGTTTTCCCCGGCGAAGTCGGGCAGGTAGGTGCGCTGCTGCTCGTCGGTGCCGAAGTTGGTCAGGGTGGTGGCCACGCCACTCGGCGCGAGGAGCGGAAGCGCCAGGCCCATGTCGCCGTAGGCCATCGCCTCGGCGACGAGCGCGTTGGTCACGACCCCGCGCTCGGAGGCGGCGCCCTCGAACTCCTCGGGGACGTTGATCATGGTGATGCCGAGCTCGGCGGACCGCTTGACCAGGTCTTCGGGGGCCGCCGCGGCGGCGTCGGCGTCGTGTGCGGCCGGACGCAGGAGCTCGGTGGCGAACTCCTTCACCGTCTCGGCGATCATCTGCTGTTCGTCGTCGGGGGTGAGGTTGAAGTAGTCCTTGGGCGTGCTGGTGAGGCGCTTCGCCTGGCCCGAGCCCCCGCCCTGGGCGGCCTTGAACGCGCGGTTCGCCGCCCCGAGGGTCTGGAATCCGGTCTTGGTGCCCTGGTAGGCGATGCGGTTGATCGGTTCGCGGATCTTGTACTTCTCGGCGAACTCGGAGCCCGTCACCGTGGTCAGGACGCGCATCGCGGTGCCGATGAAGTTGCGCGGGTGCGGGTTGCGGCCGACTGCGGAGGTGTCGCGCGGTTCGGTGTGAGTTGTCATGATCACCAGCCGTTTCTTTCCAGTCGCCCCGGTGGGGGTCTGTGCGTGGATCCACGTGTGGGTGGAGGGTCGATGCGACCTATCTTACTCGGTAGTAAGTCCATACCTTACTTCGGAGTAAGAAGTTTGTCACGCACTTGCCCGACACCACCGTTCCCCACACCCGCTACGCTGGCCGCATGACCCTCGATCACCGCCGCGAACAGGGCTTATCAGGCACTCAGGTGGTGGGCGCGACGACCGTCGCGGTGGTCGGTGCCGCCGCGCTCGGCGCCGCGTGTGTGTTCAGTCCGAGTGGTGTGGAGAGCGGACCGCCGCTGTGTCCGTTCGCGGTGATGACCGGCCTTCCGTGTCCCGGCTGCGGACTCACCCGGAGCTGGGTTGCCTTCATGCACGGCGACGTCGGGTCCGCGTTCACCTTCAATGCCTTCGGTCCGGTGTTCCTGGTGCTGACCGCGGTGACCGTCGTCGCGGCGACGGTCACCCTGGTGCGCCGTCGCGGGGCGCCGCTCGCCGGCTGGCGCGACCGCGTGCTCGGACCCGTCGGCGCCGTCCTGCTGGGGGTGTGGCTGACCTACGGTTTCGTGCGAATCCTCGACGCCGCGTTCGGGTGGGGGTTCTTCCCGGTCGTCGTGTGAACGGGCACAGTGGAGTCATGCAGATCACCCACTTCGGCCATTCCTGTCTGCTCGTCGAGATCGACGGGACCAAGGTGCTCTTCGACCCGGGAAACTTCTCCCACGGTTTCGACGGCCTCAGCGGTCTCGACGCCATCCTGATCACCCACCAGCATCCCGACCACTGCGACGTCGCGAAGCTCCCCGACCTCGTCGCCGCGAACCCCGACGCGATCCTCTACGCCGATCCCCAGACGACCAAGCAGCTCAACGACGACGACGTGGCCGGCGTGTGGACGGCCGCGCGCAGCGGGGACCAGATCGAGATCGGTTCGCTCACCGCGCGTTTCACCGGCGGCCGGCATGCCGTCATCCATCCCGAGATCCCGGTCATCGACAACGTCGCCTATGTCCTCGGGACCGCCGACGAGCCGGGCCAATTCATGCATCCGGGGGACTCGTTCTACATCCCGTTCGAGCATGTCGACGTCCTCGCGCTGCCGTCGGCCGCGCCGTGGATGAAACTCAGCGAATCGGTCGACTACCTGCGGGCGATGGCCCCGCGCGTCGCCGTCCCCATCCATCAGGCGGTCCTGTCCGATGCCGGCAGCGGTATCCACTACGGGCGACTCGCGGACATGAAGGACGACGCGACCGAGTTCACGGTGCTGGAGAAGGAGAGCGCCACGCAGGTGTGACCCCTCCGGTCCCTGAGGAGCGAGCTCGGGAGCGGGCTCCCTCCGGTCCCTGAGGAGCGAGCTCGCGAGCGGGCTCCCTTCGGTCCCTGAGGAGCGAGCTTGCGAGCGGGCTCCCTCCGGTCCCTGAGGAGCGAGCTCGCGAGCGTCACGAAGGGTCGACGCGCAGCGCCCTCAGCACCTCGTCGTGCAGCAGTCCGTTGCTGGCGATCGCACTGCCGCCGGCGGGTCCGGGCGTGCCGTCGAGGGCGGTGAAGCGTCCGCCTGCCTCGCGGACCAGGATGTCGAGCGGCGCCAGGTCCCACAGCGAGACCTCGGGTTCGGCGGTCACGTCGACCGCACCTTCGGCGACGAGACAGTAGTTGAAGAAGTCGCCGTAGCCGCGTACGCGCCACACCCGGTCGGTGAGGTCGATGAACTTCCCGCGGATGCCGCGATCGGCCCAGCCGGACAGGCTCGAGAACGCGAGGCTCGCCGACCCGAGGTCGGCCACTCCGGACACCGACACGCGTCGGACATCCTCGTCGTCGAAGCGCACGTGCGCACCGAGACCTGTTGCCGCCCACCAGCGTCGGCGAAGTGCCGGTGCCGAGACAACCCCGACCGTGGGCACGCCGTCGATGAGGAGTGCGATCAGCGTGGCCCATACCGGGACGCCGCGGACGAAGTTCTTGGTCCCGTCGATGGGATCGACGACCCACTGCCGCCCGGAGAGCGCGGCGTCGCCGCCGAACTCCTCACCGAGCACGGTGTCGGCGGGGCGACGGGCCGAAAGGCGTTCGCGGATCAGGGTTTCGCACGCCAGGTCGGCATCGGACACCGGTGTGAGATCCGGCTTGTCGTCCACCTTCAGATCCACGGCGCCGAAGCGGTCCATGGTGAGCGCGTCGGCGGAGTCGGCGAGCGAGAGCGCGAGCTCGAGGTCATCGCTGAACGTCGTCGGACCGGGAGGGACGGACATGCCCGGTAGGGTAGCTGTCATGGTGCTGACCGTGACGTTCACCCTGTTGATCGTGGCTCTCGTGGTGGTGCTGGTGGTGCAGTGGCAGCGCGGCCGCAACCCGCAGCCGATGTCGGCGGCCAAGGCCTCCCAGTTCGTACAGGGCACGTTCACGGTCGTCGGGGTCTCCGACCGCGACGACGAGCCGACCAAGAGTGCGGCCGACAAGGACGGAAACCGGTTCTGCACAATCTCCGGGACGATCGTCGGTCCCGAGACCAGTCCGACCGAGGTGTACGGGACGCTCGTGCTGGGCGCGGGCGACCCCTGGCCGCAGGTCGGCGACGATCTGCCGGTCCTCTACAAACCGCAGAAGGCCGCGACGTCGTGGCGGTTCGGGGTGATGCCCGAAGCCGGTCCCGGCCCTCTGTAGATCCGCCGGCCGCTGACGCGCCCGACTGTCGGTACTCTGGATAACCGTGCATCCCGACGTGACCGCAGACCTCGACTCCCTCGACGCCACCTTGACCACCGTGGAGAAGGTGCTCGATCTCGAGGAGCTGCGTCGTCGCATCGACGAACTCGAGATGCAGGCGTCGGACCCGGACCTGTGGAACGACCAGGACCACGCCCAGAAGGTGACCAGCGAGCTCTCGCACGCGCAGTCGGAGTTCCGCAAGGTCTCCGAGTTGCGCCAGCGCCTCGAGGATCTACCCGTGCTCTACGAGCTCGCCGAGGCCGAAGAGGGTGACGACAAGACGGCTGCGCTGGCCGACGCCGATGCCGAACGTGAGAGCCTGCGGACCGACATCGAGGCGATGGAGGTCAAGACGATGCTCGCCGGCGAGTACGACTCGCGCGACGCCGTCGTGAACATCCGCTCCGGCGCGGGCGGCGTCGACGCGGCGGACTGGGCGCAGATGCTGATGCGCATGTACATCCGCTGGGCCGAGCAGAAGGGCTACGGCGTCGAGGTCTACGACACCTCCTACGCCGAAGAAGCGGGCCTCAAGAGCGCGACCTTCGCGGTGAAGGCCCCGTACATGTACGGCACGCTCTCGGTCGAGCAGGGCACCCACCGGCTCGTGCGTATCAGCCCGTTCGACAACCAGAGCCGCCGTCAGACATCGTTCGCCGAGGTCGAGGTGCTGCCCGTGGTGGAGACCACCGACCACATCGACGTCGACGAGAACGACATCAAGGTCGACGTCTACCGCTCGTCGGGCCCCGGCGGGCAGTCGGTCAACACGACCGACTCCGCGGTCCGGCTGACCCACATCCCCACCGGCATCGTCGTGACCTGTCAGAACGAGAAGAGTCAGCTGCAGAACAAGGCGTCGGCCATGCGCGTGCTGCAGGCCAAGCTGCTCGACCGCAAGCGCCAGGAGGAGCGCGCCGAACTCGACGCACTGAAGGGTGACGGTGGTTCGAGCTGGGGCAACCAGATGCGCTCCTACGTGCTGCACCCGTATCAGATGGTGAAAGACCTGCGGACCGGCGTCGAGGACAACAATCCGACCTCGGTGCTCGACGGGGAGCTGGACAAGTTCATCGAGGCCGGGATCCGCTGGCGGATGGCGACCGCCGAAGCGTGATCGCCTCACCCGCCGACCTCGTGCTGGCCGCTGAGCCGAGCCCGACCGAACTGCTCCTCGGTCGGGTTTACGTCTGGCTGGTCACCAGCGGCCTGGAGATCGTGATCTGGATTCTGGGCGCGGTCCTGCTGGCCCGCCTGATCCGCTGGTTCGCCGACAAATACGCCTCGCGCGTGGATTCGCGGTTCTCGACCAGCGACCTCATCGTGCAGACCGAGGACGCCAAGCATCGTCGGGCGCTGGTCGACGTCGTCGCCTGGACGCTGATCGTGGTGATCGCGATCATCGTGATCATCCACACGCTGTCGGTGTTCGGAATCCCGTTGAGCGGGTTGACCGGTCCGACCGCCGTGATCGGTGCCGCCCTCGGCTTCGGCGCGCAGCGCATCGTGCAGGACATCCTCGCCGGGTTCTTCGTGGTCGCCGAGAAGCAGTACGGCTACGGCGACGTGGTCAATCTGACCGTCACGGGCAATGCGCCGGCCGAGGGGACCGTGGAAGACGTGACCCTGCGGGTGACCAAGCTGCGTACCGCGGAAGGTGAGGTCATCACCGTTCCGAACGGTCAGATCGTCAAGGCGACCAATCTGTCCAAGGACTGGGCCCGAGCCGTCGTCGACGTGCCGGTCCCGTCCGAGGCCGACATCGGGCTCGTCAACGACACACTCGACCGGGTTGGCCGGGAGTTCTACGCGCTGCCGCGATGGCACGACCTGCTGCTCGACGCGCCGTCGTCGCTCGGGGTCATCAGCCTCGAGCTCGACGCGATCACCGTGCGCATGGTGACCCGGACGCTGCCGGGCAAGCAGTTCGAGGTCGGCCGTGCGCTGCGCGTCCACATCATCCGGGCGTTGGCGCGGGAGGGGATCAACGTGCCCGCCCGCGAGGTCCGTTCCGCGGGCGGACCACCCGCCACGCACGCCGACCAGGGCAATCGGGACGGGGGAGACTGATGGCGGACTCGAACATCCCCGGCCGGAACACGCCCGGCCGCGACGGGCCCGGTGGGAACCACGCCGGTCGGCCCATCCCCGGCGCCGACGACCCGACCCAGATCATTCCGACGCAGGGGATTCCCGCGCAGGGGCCTCCCACGCAGGGGACTCCCACACAGAGCGAACCCATTCAGGGCGATCCCACCCAGAGCATCCCCCCGCAGGACCCGCCACCACAGGAGTCGCCGGACCGCTCCGACGACAGGCGGCGGCGGTTCGACTGGGGGCACGTGGCGCGGACCCGGATCCGGACCAGCACCGCGATTCTCGTCGCCGTGTTTCTGGCGTGCTGCGTGCTCTACGGGTACACCTCGCAGCGCTACGGCGTCGTCGCACCGGCACCAGCTCGGCCCGCCCCGACGACATCGCAGACGGTGGAGCCGACGTACGAGGCGCCGCCGTCCACGTCGTCGACGACCACCACCACCGAATCGTCGACCACCGAGCCCACCGGTGGCGTCGACGGAACCGAGGGCTCGTCGACGGACGGGACACAGACGCAGACCCCGAGCACCAGCCGCGACACCATCCCGGGACTGCCGGGCCTCCCGTTCCCGAATTTCGGCGGACAGACGCCGACCACCACGGTCCCGACACGCTGACCCGGCGGGGAACTCGCTGGTCACGCGGGTGGCCGAGCTGGGGCGTCGTGCCTGAACGCACTCTCAGGAGTCGTCGTTACACTGGCACATCGTGATCAAGCTGGAGAACGTCACGATGCAGTACAAGGCGTCCAGTCGACCCGCTCTGCGAGATCTGAGCTTCGAGGTCGACAAGGGGGAGTTCGCGTTCCTGATCGGTCCGTCGGGATCGGGTAAGTCGACGTTCTTCCGTCTGCTCCTCAAGGAGGACCGCCCGACGAGCGGCGAGGTGTACCTCGGGGAGTTCCACGTCAACCGACTGAAGGCGCGCAGCGTGCCGAAGCTGCGGCAGTCGATCGGGTGTGTGTTCCAGGACTTCCGTCTGCTCCAGAAGAAGACGGTGGCCGAGAACGTCGCGTTCGCGCTCGAGGTGATCGGCCGGCCTCGCTCCACCATCCAGCGTGTGGTGCCGGAGGTGCTCGAGTACGTCGGCCTCGAAGGCAAGCACGATCGCATGCCGAACGAGTTGTCGGGCGGCGAGATGCAGCGCGTGGCCATCGCCCGCGCCATCGTGAACCGTCCGCTGGTGCTCCTGGCCGACGAGCCCACCGGCAACCTCGATCCCGAGACCAGCGAGGAGATCGTCGACGTCCTCGACCGGGTCAACCGCCGCGGCACCACGGTGGTGATGGCCACCCACGACCGGCACATCGTCGACGCGATGCGACGACGGGTTCTCGAGTTCGACAGCGGTCAACTCGTCCGCAACGACCCGCAGGGCGTGTACGGAATCGGCTGACGCGCAGCCCGACCCGACACACTTCCCCGAGACCCAAGGACTGTCTGAGCAGACATGCGAGCGAATTTCATCATCAGCGAGGTTCTCCACGGACTCCGCCGCAACGCGACCATGACCATCGCGATGATCATCACCACCGCGATCACGCTGGGAATGTTCGGCGGTGGGCTCCTGGTGATCCAGATGGCGGACAAGAGTCAGCAGATCTTCCTCGACCGGGTGGAGATGGAGTTCTATCTCAATCCCGAGGTGACCGAACGCGATCCGCAGTGCGAGTCCGACCCGTGCGCCCAGCTTCGCCGCGGGCTGGAGAACGAACCCGGCGTCACCTCGGTGACCTACCTCGACAAGGACGAGGCCTTCAAACGCGCGAAGGAGATCTTCGCGAACAACCCCGATCTCGCCGAGAACATCGTCGAGGGCACGCTGCCGGCCTCGCTGCGCGTGCGGGTGTCCGATCCCGGCCAGTTCGACGCGGTGCTCACCAAGTACGCGACGCGGAAAGACCTGGGGGTGGACGCCTTCAAGGACGACCGCAAGCTCGTGCAGCGGATCTTCAGTGTCCTCGACGGCGTCCGCAACGCGACCTTCGCCATCGCTTCGGTCCTGGCGATCGCCGCCATCCTGTTGATCATCAACACAGTTCAGGTCGCGGCGTTCACCAGACGAACCGAGGTGTCGATCATGCGCCTCGTCGGCGCGACCCGCTGGTACACCCAGTTACCGTTCCTGCTCGAGGCGGTGGTGTCGGCCTTTGTCGGCTCGATGCTGGCCATCGGCGGTCTGCTGCTGGCCAAGAAGTTCTTCTTCGACAACGCGTTACGCGAGTTGTACGGGGTCAGCTTCTTCGCCCGGATCGAGCTGACCGACGTACTGTTCGTCGCACCGTGGCTGGTGCTCGGCGGAATTGTGTTGGCGGGTGCGACCGCATATGTCACGCTTCGTGTCTATGTCCGGGAATGATCGGTCCGTCCGGGCGGTTCGGATTGTCGGCTATCGGCAACCGGTCGGTCACCAACAGGGCGATCGACCACACTACGAGGAGGTGAGTGCATGCCGAAGGAAAAGGGACGCAATGTGATCGCGTCCAACCGCAAGGCGCGGCACAACTACGCCATCCTCGACGTCTACGAGGCCGGCGTCGTCCTGGTCGGCACCGAGGTGAAAAGCCTGCGGGCGGGCAAGGCCTCGCTGGTCGACGCGTTCGCGACGATCGACGACGGCGAGGTGTGGCTTCATGCCCTGCACATCGCCGAGTACGGCAACGGCTCCTGGACCAACCACTCGGTCCGCCGCAAGCGCAAACTGCTGATGCACCGACGCGAGATCGACAACCTCGTCGGCAAGATCCGCGACGGCAACCTCACGCTGGTGCCGCTGTCGATGTATTTCAACGACGGCAAGGTGAAGGTCGAGCTCGCGCTGGCCCGTGGCAAGCAGGCGCACGACAAGCGCCAGGACATCGCCAAGCGGACCGCTCAACGCGAGGTCGAACGTGAGGTCGGCCGCCGCGTGAAGGGCATGGGCTGACTCAGGCGCCGGTGTCGGCCTGGCCCTGTTGCTCAGTCGGCGTTCCCGGCGACGTGTTCGGTCCGTTCTGGTCGTCGGATTCGGAGCCGCTCTCGCCGTCTCGGTTCTGTCGGCCTGGCAGACCGCCCATCCCGGGTCCACCCATCCCGGGTCCACCCATCTGGGGACCGCCGCCCATCCCGGGCCCGTTGCCGCTTTGCTGCCAGACGGCTGCCGGCGAAGGCCGCTCGGGCGTCGAGTTGTCCCCGGTGATGTAGCCGGCGCCGAAGCCGAGTGCGCCCGCGACGATGGCCAGCCCGGCTGCACCGGCGATCAGGGCCGACCGGGCCGGTGCGGTCTTCGGGGCCACCGGGCTGGGTTCGCTGACCGGGCCGCGTGAATCGGGTGAGTCGCCCGCGCCGATGACCTCGTGGGAGTTCGCTCCCGGAGTCGGCTCCGAGTTGATCGGTGTGGTCGCGGCGTCGTCAGATGCCGTGGGTGCCGGCGGGGCGGGGGAGGTGCTGTCGGGGTCGTGTCCGCCAGGGGTCGGGGGCGTCATGTCGGTCTCGCTCTCTCCGGTCGGCCGAGTCCGTCCTCGGCTCACGAGGTCTCCACGATCCCGGCGGTGTCTTGGTCGACGCTGTCGGTCAGCTGTGAATGCGCTGGTGATCGCGGCGAGCGGTAGGCGACCGGTAATGGGAATGAACTCTGAGTGACGAGTTGTTAGACTGAAGTGCTCGCTGACTCCGGTCGGCGGGTCCTACTCGGGGCTGATCGGTTTCGACTTCGTGCGTCGAGATAGGGGAAGCGTGTCGGTGCAGGCTGGAGACCACCGTGAGCGTCGCAGCAACCAATTAAGCGCCGATTCCAATCAGCGCGACTACGCCCTCGCTGCCTAAGTAGCGCCGGCTAGTCTGTCGGCCCGGGTTATGCTCCCAGACCCGGTTGCCGGCATCATCCATGGGAGCTCACCGTCCTCGCCGGTCGCGGGTGAGGTCGGAACATCAAACAGCGACTGGGATCGTCATCTCGGCTTGTTCGCGTGACCGAGAGATCCGAGTAGAGACATAGCGGACTGCACACGGAGAAGCCCTAACAACACGACGGAGGACCCGGGTTCAATTCCCGGCAGCTCCACGAGAAGG
>NZ_JAMBDT010000130.1:0-11606 GCF_025143765.1 Gordonia sp. p3-SID1431 | reverse complement strand
CCGATCGGGGCGTCGACGCTGCTGGCGGCGCTGCGGCCGGCGATCCGTGAGTTCACCACGCCGCCAGCACGAACGCGAGCGGGTACAGCGTCGTCAGCACGCTGAACGCGGTGACCGACGACAGCACGATCGCGTCGGCGATGACGCCCGGGCGCCGAAAGGCGCCGTGCCTGACCCGCTGGACGAACGACACGACGAGACCCGCGCAGGCGACGATCGTCATGAGTACTCCCACGCCGAAGGCGACGAGAGCCGCGACCCCGTACCCGTCGGCGGGTTCGCCCGCCATGGCGTGCCCGAGGGCGAGAAGGAAGAGCACCGCGGCCGTGGCGAACGCCACCCACCCGATCGTGTTGGCGGCCCACGACGTCAGCGATGCGCGCAGGCCCGGCCGACCGGTAGGCGCGGGCGGGACGACCGGGTCGACGGGCACGAAGCCGGCGGGCGTGAAGCCGGCGAGGTCGTGGGCTGGGCGCAGGCCGACCGGGGTGAGAACGGCGGGGTCCTGCGGATTCGAGTTCGTGTACATGGTGACTTCCGGTGGATGCGGCGGTTCGGGATCAGCGTCGGGGTCCACTCAACCGTCCTGCCCGACGCCGCGCATCGGTGTGACTACTCAGACCATCTCCGCAGAACGACGCGCACCTCACGCCGGAGGCAGCCGGGACGAGCCGCACCCGGCGATCTGGGACAATGGTCGACGATGACTTCCCCTGCTCTGACCGCGACCGTGGATCTCGGCGCGATCGCCCACAACGTCGGCGTGCTGCGCGCCGCTTCGGGCGCTGACGTGATGGCGGTCGTGAAGGCCGACGCCTACGGCCATGGCGCCCTGCCGGTGGCCCGCGCCGTGCTCGCGGCCGGCGCCGCCGAACTCGGGGTCGCGCACCTCACCGAGGCCGCCGCGCTCCGCGCCGCCGGCATCGACGCCCCGATCACCGCGTGGCTGCACACGCCGGGAGCCGACTTCGCCGGAGCGATCGTCGACGGCATCGACATCGCACTCTCGTCGATCTCCCAGCTCGACGCGGTGATTGCGGCGGCACACCGCACCGGTCGGTCGGCGGTCGTCACCGCGAAGGTGGACACCGGCCTCAATCGCAGCGGCGTCGCGGTGGACGAGTGGGCGGATTTCGCCGAGCGGGTGGCGAAGGCGCACGTCGACGGCTCGGTGACCCTGCGTGCGGCGATGTGCCACCTCGCGCGCGGCGACGAACCCGAGCACCCGCTGAACGACGCGCAGGCGCAGCGACTCGACGCCGCGGTCGCCGACCTGGCCCGCCTCGGCGCTGCACCGCAGGTGGTCCACATCGCCAATTCGCCTGCCGCGCTGACCCGTCCGGATCTCGCCCGCGACCTGGTACGGCCGGGGATCGCCGTCTACGGCCGGACCCCGGTACCGGCACGCGGCGACTTCGGGCTGATCCCGGCGATGACCCTGACCGCGACCATCGCGCTCGTGAAGAAGGTCGCCGCGGGGCAGGGTGTGTCCTACAGCGAGACGTGGATCGCGCCGCGCGACACGGTGGTGG
This sequence comes from Gordonia sp. p3-SID1431, assembly GCF_025143765.1. Lineage (NCBI taxonomy): Bacteria > Bacillati > Actinomycetota > Actinomycetes > Mycobacteriales > Gordoniaceae > Gordonia > Gordonia sp. p3-SID1431. The sequence goes on along the minus strand of NZ_JAMBDT010000130.1, from coordinate 10,074 downwards.
CCGTGGTCGCCGCGGGGTACGCCGACGGCGTGCCGCGCCTGCTGTCGGGCCGGATCCGGGTCCGGATCGGCGAGCGGATGTTCGACGGGGTGGGCCGGATCTGCATGGATCAGCTCGTCGTCGACCTCGGACCCGACGGCGCGGGTGTCCGCGAGGGCGACCAGGCCGAACTGTTCGGCACCGGCGCCTCGGGCGGCCCCACCGCGAAGGACTGGGCGGACGCGATCGGCACCATCGACTACGAGATCGTCTCCCAGGTCGGGACGCGCGTGGTCCGTCGTTACCTCCGCGAGACGCAGGTCGGGCTCGACCCCGAGACCACGGCAACCACGAAGTCCATGGGGACCGGACAGTGAGCGAGGCAGCATTGGTGGATTCCGACCGGGTCGGACTGCTGGCCGGGGTGGCGGGGATCGCCGCCCTGGGCGGCATGGCAGCCGTCGGGGCAGCGCGCAACATCGCCCGCAAGAGCGTGGTGGGCCGGCCGGACCCGCACGCCGATGTCGATCTCACCGCGCTCTACCGCGAGCGGGGGACCACGGTCACCGCCGATGACGGCCTGGATCTCGCGGTGCGGATCGTCGACCTCGGGACGGTGTCGGAAGGCTCCGTGCCCGACCTCACGATCGTGTTCGTGCACGGCTTCAGCCTCCGGCTGTCGAGCTGGCATTTCCAGCGCGAGCAACTCGCCGCCGAGTGGCACGATCGCAACTACCGGCTGGTGTTCTTCGATCACCGGGGGCACGGGGAGAGCGACCCGGCCCCGACCGAGACCTGCACGATCGCGCAGCTGGCCGACGACGCGGCAGCGGTGATCCGTGCCACCGTACCCATGGGACCCGTTGTGCTCGTGGGTCATTCGATGGGCGGGATGACGCTGATGGGGCTCGCGCGCCGGCACCCGGCCTTGTTCTCGTCGCACGGTCCGGTCGCCGGGGTGGCGCTGGTGGCGACGGCGTCGCGCGGTGTCACCGACGCCGGACTCGGTGAGGGACTGCGCAATCCGGTGGTGGATGCCTTCCGGATGAGTGTGCGCCGCGCGCCGCGCCTGGTCCAGGCGGGCCGCGGACTGACCCGCGCCGCCCTCGAACCGGTGCTGGTCGCGGCGAGTTTCGGGCCGACGTTCTACAGTCCGGCCCTCGGCGCCGCGGTGGACACGATGATCCAGAGCACGCCGATCGAGACCATCGTGAACTTCCTGCACGCCTTGGAGATCCACGACGAGTCGACCGCCCTGCCGGTGGTCGCCCAGGTGCCGACCACGGTCGTGTGCGGGGACCGGGACCGGCTCACACCATTACGCAACTCGGTCCGGATGTACTCCCAGCTGGGCGCCGATTCCCGCCTGGTCGTCGCCAAGGGCGCGGGCCACATGGTCCAGATGGAGGAGCCCCGGCTCGTCAGCGACGCGATCGCCGAACTGGTGGATCGCGCGCGGATCGCTCTGCCGGCCCCCCGTCGGCGCTGGTGGAAGCGAGGCCGCCGATGAGCGGCGTGGGTCCCCGCGGTACGCGCGACCTCCCCGAGGTCGATGACACCGAGGCCTTCGGCGCCGAGCTGGCGTCGACCCTGTCCGCAGGTGACGTGGTCATCCTCGACGGTCCGTTGGGCGCGGGAAAGACGGCGCTGGCCCGCGGGATCGGTGCCGGTCTCGGCGTCGAGGGGCGGGTGACCTCGCCGACGTTCATCATCGCCCGCGAGCACCGGCCGGGCCGGCCCGACCGCCCGGGGATGGTCCACGTCGACGCCTATCGGCTCGGCGGTACGGGGAGCGGTTCCGGGATGCTCGACGAACTCGATGCCCTGGACCTGGACTCCGACCTGGACAAGGCGGTCGTCGTCGTCGAGTGGGGCGAAGGTGTGGCCGAGCGGCTCGCCGACCGGCATCTGGTCGTGCGGCTGCGACGGGACACCGAAACCGATGTGCGACACGCCGAGTGGGAGTGGGTGAGCGCGGAATGAGTCAGGGTCTGGTGCTGGCGGTCGACACCGCCACCGACTCGGTGGTGGCCGGAGTGGCCGAACTGCGCGACGGTGAGGTGCGCGTGCTGGCCGAACGGGTGGTCGCCGACCACCGACGGCACGCGGAACTGCTCACCACCCTGGTCGCCGAGTGTCTTGCCGAATCCGGCACGGCCCGAACCGAACTGACCGCGGTTGTCGTCGGCTGCGGGCCCGGGCCGTTCACCGGACTCCGGGTGGGGATGGCGACCGGCGCCGCCTTCGCCGACGCGCTGGGGATACCGGCGTATGGCGTGTGCTCCCTCGATGCGCTTGCCGTCGACGCCGGTCCGGACGACGCAGGATCGCGAGCTCTGGTGGTGACCGACGCGCGCCGGCGCGAGGTCTACTGGGCGCTCTACGAGGGTGGCCGCCGTGTGCGCGGCCCCGAGGTGACCGCGCCCGCGGTGGTCGCCGAGGAGCTCGCCCCCGATGTCGCCGGGGGGCGGATCGGTGCGGTGGCGGGTTCTGCGGCCCACCTCGAACTCGCCGGCTGGACCGGTGATCCACCCGCGACCGGCGTGCCGACCGTACGCGGGGTGGTCATGGCGGCTGCCGCCGACATCGTCGCGGGCGCCGAACCCGAACCCCTTGTGCCGCTGTATCTACGACGCCCCGACGCGGTGGAGCAGAAGGCCCGTCGGGCGGGTGCGGCGCGATGACCACACCGGAGCTGGTCATCGACGCGCTCACCTTCGTTGACATCCCGCGCTGCGCCGCGCTGGAACGGCGGATGTTCGCCGACGACTCACCCTGGCCCGCCGCGGCTTTCCGCGCCGAACTCAACGCCCCGTACAACACCTATTTCGCGGCTCGGGAGCGCCTCGGCGCCGACGTCATCGGTTACGCCGGGATCTCCACGCTCGGGCAACCCGACGCCTGGGAGTGCGAGATCCACACCATCGCCGTCGATCCGGACCATCGGGGACGGGGAGTGGGCCGGGCGCTGCTCGAGGCCATGCTCGCCGTCGCGGACGAGAACGACGCCGCGGTGTTCCTGGAGGTACGCACCGACAACGAGGTGGCGATCGGGCTGTACTCGCATCACGGGTTCAGCACCGCGGGTCTTCGCCGCAACTACTATCAGCCGTCCGGCGCGGATGCCTACACGATGCTGCGGCTCCCGGTGTCGGGCCGGCCGCTCGAACCGGAGGAGGGCCCGGCGTGATCGTTCTCGGCATCGAGAGTTCCTGCGACGAAACGGGTGTCGGCATCGTCCGGTGGACGCCGGGCGACAGTGACACACCCGGATTCGCGACGATGCTGGCCGACGAGGTCGCGTCGAGCGTGGACGAACACGCCCGGTTCGGCGGCGTGGTCCCCGAGATCGCCTCCCGAGCGCACCTGGAGGCGATCGTCCCCACGATGCGTCGGGCGCGGGAGGCGGCCGGCATCGACCGTCCCGACGCCATCGCGGTCACCATCGGGCCGGGACTCGCCGGCGCGTTGCTCGTCGGGGTGGCCGCGGCGAAGGCGTACGCACTCGCCTGGGACGTACCGCTGTACGCGATGAACCATCTCGGCGGGCACGTCGCGGTGGACACCCTCGAGCACGGACCGATGCCGGAGTGCGTCGCACTGCTGGTCTCCGGTGGACATACGCACCTGCTGCACGTCACCGATCTCGCCGAGCCCATCGTCGAACTGGGCACCACGGTCGACGACGCGGCCGGGGAGGCCTTCGACAAGGTCGCCCGCCTGCTCGATCTCGGTTTTCCCGGGGGGCCGGCGCTGGACCGCGTCGCCCGTGAGGGTGACCCGGGTGCGATCGCCTTCCCACGCGGTATGACCGGTCCCCGCGACTCACGGCACGACTTCTCTTTCAGCGGACTCAAGACCGCGGTCGCACGGTATGTCGAGAAATGCGTGCGCGACGGAGTGGAAGTACCGGTGGCGGACGTCGCGGCCTCGTTCCAGGAGGCGGTGGCGGACGTGCTGACGATGAAGGCGGTCCGGGCCTGCGGTGACCTCGGGGTGGACACCCTGGTCCTCGGCGGAGGTGCCACCGCCAATTCGCGCATCCGATCGCTGGCGGAGGAACGCTGCGGGGCGGCCGGGATCGACCTGCGGGTTCCGAAGCCGCGCCTGTGCACCGACAACGGCGTCATGATCGCGACGCTCGGCGCTCATGTGATCGGCGGGGGCGCGGCGCCCTCGCCGCTGACCGTGGCGTCGGACCCGGCGATGTCGGTGCGTGTCAGTCAGCTGTAGCGGACGGAGCCCGGCCGTCTTCGCGGGGAGCGAACACGGCCGGGTTTTTGCAGCCTCCACCCTTGAGTGCTGGCACTCGCATGTATAGAGTGCTAGATGGCGCTGACCGAAGCCTCGGACACCCGCGACGACGGGGTTTTGCAGGGCCGTGAACGTGCAGATTCTTTCTCAGTACGAAAGTTGAGGACTCACATCGTGGCGAGCGTGAACATCAAGCCGCTTGAGGACAAGATCCTGGTGCAGGCCGTCGAGGCCGAGACGACCACCGCGTCGGGCCTGGTCATCCCGGACTCCGCCAAGGAGAAGCCGCAGGAAGGCACCGTCATCGCTGTCGGCGAGGGTCGGGTCACCGAGCAGGGCAACCGCGTCCCCGTGGACGTCAAGGAAGGTGACACCGTCATCTACAGCAAGTACGGCGGCACCGAGATCAAGTACGCCGGCGAGGAGTACCTGATCCTCTCGGCGCGCGACGTCCTCGCCGTCATCGGCAAGTAGGACCGGCACCGAACTCCGGCCGAGTTAGACCCCGCGAGCCTTCATCGCGTCTCACATCGCCCCGGCGCCCCGTGCAGGGGTACCGGGGCGATGTGCGTTACGCCGACAGGCTCCCGTTGCAGAAAGTGATTCATGGCCAAGCAGATTGAATTCAACGAAACCGCGCGCCGGGCGCTCGAGCGAGGCATCGACCAGCTCGCCGACACCGTGAAGGTCACCCTCGGCCCGCGCGGACGGCACGTGGTCCTCGCCAAGGCGTTCGGCGGACCGAGTGTCACCAACGACGGCGTCACCATCGCGCGCGACATCGAGCTCGACGATCCGTTCGAGAACCTCGGCGCGCAATTGGTGAAGTCCGTCGCCACCAAGACCAACGACGTGGCGGGCGACGGCACCACCACCGCGACCGTGCTGGCACAGGCGATGGTCAAGGCCGGCCTGCGCAACGTCGCCGCCGGGTCCAACCCGATCGCTCTCGGGCAGGGCATCAGCAAGGCCGCCGATGCGCTGAGCGAGGCCCTGCTCGCCGCTGCGACCCCCGTCGCCGGTGAACAGGCCATCGCCCAGATCGCCACCGTGTCCTCCCGCGACGAGGAGATCGGCGAGATGGTCGGCAAGGCGATGACCGCGGTCGGCGCCGATGGTGTCGTGACCGTCGAGGAGAGCTCGGGGCTGAGCACCGACCTCGAGATCACCGAGGGCGTCCAGTTCGACAAGGGCTTCCTCTCGCCCTACTTCGTCACCGATCTCGACAGCCAGGAAGCGGTTCTCGAGGACGCGCTGGTCCTGCTCTACCGCGACAAGATCAGCTCCCTGCCGGACTTCCTGCCGCTGCTGGAGAAGGTCGTCGAAGCAGGCAAGTCGCTGCTGATCATCGCCGAGGATGTCGAGGGCGAGCCGCTGTCGACCCTCGTCGTGAACTCGATCCGCAAGACGATCCGCGCCGTCGCCGTCAAGGCGCCGTTCTTCGGCGACCGCCGCAAGGCCTTCCTCGAAGACCTCGCGATCGTCACCGGCGGAACCGTCGTCTCCTCCGACATCGGCCTGAGCCTGCCGACGGTCGGTCTCGACGTGCTCGGCTCGGTCCGTCGCGTCGTCGTCACCAAGGACGCCACCACCCTCGTCGAGGGTGCCGGCACCAAGGACGCGATCGCGGACCGTTCGGCGCAGCTGCGTCGGGAGATCGAGCAGTCCGACTCCGACTGGGACAAGGAGAAGCTCGCCGAGCGTCTGGCAAAGCTCTCCGGTGGTGTCGCGGTGATCCGCGTGGGTGCGGCCACCGAGACCGCGCTCAAGGAGCGCAAGCACCGCGTCGAGGACGCCGTCGCGGCGGCCAAGGCCGCCGTCGAGGAGGGGATCATCCCCGGTGGTGGCTCGGCCATCGTGCAGGCGTCGAAGAAGCTCGACGCCCTCGCCGAGTCCCTGACCGGTGACGAAGCCCTCGGCGTGCGGGTCGTCCGCGACTCCGCGCGGGCGCCGCTCTACTGGATCGCCGCGAACGCCGGACTCGACGGCGCGGTCGTGGTCGACAAGGTCGCCGGTGGGGCCGAGGGCTCGGGGTTCAACGCCGCGAGCCTGTCCTACGGCGACCTCGTCGCCGAAGGCATCATCGACCCGGTGAAGGTCACCCGGTCGGCGGTCGTCAACGCCGCGTCGGTGGCCCGCATGGTGCTGACCACCGAGACGGCGATCACCGATCAGCCGGCCGACGAACCGGCCGGTCACGCCGGACACGGGCACGCGCACTGACGTAACTCCGCGCAGTTCGACGAACACGAGAGCCGGGCATCCTCGCAGGGATGCCCGGCTCTCGGGGTCGTGGTCTGGTCGGGTTCAACGCCCCCGGCCTCAGCTGGCCATCCGGCGGCCGACGCCCCGCTTCATCAAGATGCTGCGCTCGGATTCGGACAGTCCGCCCCAGATGCCGTACGGCTCCGCCACCGCGAGTGCGTGCTCCCGGCATTGCGCGATGACCGGGCACTGGTGGCACATCTCTTTGGCGCGTCGCTCACGCTGCGCTCGGGCGCGGCCGCGTTCGCCGTCCGGATGGAAGAACATCGACGAGTCGACGCCGCGGCAGAGTCCTGACATCTGCCAGTCCCAGATGTCAGCGTTGGGGCCGGGGAGATGATTGGGCTGAGGCATGACAGCTACTCCTTGTCGTGGGCCGCACCGGGGTGCTTCGGTGGGAAACGTCGATTTCCTGCAACGCTGAACTCACATTAAGCGGGCCTGAGAAATTGCGTCAATAGCCCTGAAATGGGACAGGATTGCTGCGAAAGTCTCAGAAATGTTAACGGCGGGTTAGGTGATCGCGGTTGGATAGCACAGCGCGGATGCAGTGTTGCGGTGCCCCCTGAACCGGGGCGACCGACCCGGTGTGACCTGCGATGATGGCTGCCGGGTCCGGGTCTTCGTCCAGTGCGTCGGACGTAGGGGTGTGGTGACGTCGATCGGACCGATTTACACGGCGGAAATCTTCCGATGATGCACCCGTGATCTGTCCTGAGAATTAACGTTGGGAATCGTTCGTTAAATTTATGCAAACCGAAAAAGATCGAGTGACCAAGAACACCTCCTCGACGCTCGACAAAGCCGTTGAGCTGCGTCGACACCCCTCCTTGCGGCCGTCGGCGGTCCCGCTGCTGCATGCGTGGGCCGCGGCGGTCCGCGCCGGCGGGGACGGGAACTACGCCCGCGCCCTCACCGAGCTCGCGTCCCTCGAACGGGTCGCCGGTGTGCGGGCGCGGGTATCCGCGCCCACCGACCCCCACCTCGCCGTGCTGTCGCTGTGTCAGAGCACGCGGGCCTCCCTGGTCCGCCAGGCCGGGCGACACCACATCTCGCATGGGATCGACGGCCGAGCCCTCCTCACCGTCGGCATCTCCGGCGCCCGGGCCGAGCCGGGTGCATCGGGCCCCGGGCCACGCGAGGTCTCGCTTCTCCGAGCGGCGGTCGCGGACGGACTCGTCGGGCTCGCGGCCGACAATCTGGGTCTGCTGCGGTTCGATGCGTCCCGTCGGCTGCTCGACCGGGCTCGAACGGTCCTCGATCCCACGGACGAGCGGCCGGTCGGGGCGAACCCCGAACAGTGGTCCTGGCGGCCGGCGGACGCGGACTGGATGACGGCCACGCGCTGCCGCCTGCGCTGGGAATGGGTGAGCGCCGAACTCGGTCTGTACCGCGGTGACGTGGCGTCCGGGCTCGAACACGCCCGAGCGGGGGCACTGCTGGTGCGGGAGATGCACGACGCGGCGACTCCGGTCCCGGCCCGCCATCGAGTGAAGACTGCGTTGATCGCCGCGGCTGCCGCCGCGGGCGCGGGGGATCGGGGTGGCACCGCGAACGCGGCGCGGGACGTCGTCGCCGACGCTCGCGACGAGGCCCTCCTGCCCCTGGAGTGGGCGGCGATGAGCCTGCTGCTGGGCACCGGAGCCGCGTCCGGCGACGAGGCCGTTCACCACCGCCGGCTCCGCGCCACGCTGATCGGCAAGGGCATGGCGCTGATGCCGGACGGTTGATCGCTAAGGTGTGTTGGGGTCTGCCACGTCGTCGCCGCCGGAGACGTCGCCGGAACGCGCTCTCCAGCCGCGTGCCACGACGATCGCCACCGGCGGCGTCACCGTGCCGGGGCCCGGACCAGGACCGGCAATTAGACCGGTTGGCCGACTTGTAACACGGGGATTCCTACGCGCGATGAAGTTGACAGGTGGTGAGTTGAACGACGCCGTCCGGGCCGCGGGCCAAGGCGATCGGGCAGCTCTCACGTCAGTTCTCGAAAGCGTGCAGGAACCGATCTTGCGCTACTGCCGAGGACGCATCGGGGTAGGGGAACGGCATCTGTTCTCCGCCGACGACATCGCGCAGGAGGCATTGATGGCGGTGATGACCGCGTTGCCACGGTACCGTGACCAGGGCAAACCGTTCATGGCCTTCGTCTACGGCATCGCCTCGCACAAGGTCGCCGACGCCATGCGGGTGGCGGCACGGGTGAAGTCGGACCCGGTCGAGGAGATCCCCGAGGTCTCACACGTCACCGGGGGTCCCGAGCAGTTCGCGATCGATGCCGACGGCAGCAGGCGGATGAGAGCCCTGCTGGGCATCCTCCCCGAGAAGCAACGCGAGGTACTGGTCCTGCGGTTGATCGTCGGGATGTCGGCGGAGGAGACCGCGCAGGCGATCGGCAGCACCGCGGGAGCAGTACGAGTCGCCCAGCATCGAGCGCTGGCGAAATTGAAAGACGAGTTGAGACGGACAGGAGGTCACGATGAGCGGACAGTCTGATTGGCGTAGACGCCGTGTCGCCGGTGGTGACCAGCCGAATCGACCCGGTCAGCCGCCGGCGCACCGTCGCGCGCCCGGTTCGAGCGGCCCGGCGCCCGCCGGGCCCGGACCCCGCCCGGTTGACCCGTTCTCCTCGGACGCGGAGTCCGGACTCGGCGCGTTCGATCTCTCCGCTTCCGACGACGCGCTCGACCTCTCCGAACTGAACTTCGACGAGAACTTCCTCGACGCGCTGACCCGCGATGTGCCGGTGCCGACCCGCGACGCGGCCGAGTATCAGCTGGCCGAGATGCTGTCGGGCTGGCGGTCGGAGATCGTGTCCACCCCCGAGCCCGAGCTGCTGTCCGTCGACGACGTCGAGCGGGCAATCGGGACCAGCGAGCGCGCGAGTCGCGGCCGCCGCATGGTCCGTCACCTGCGCGTCGTGTCGGGTGCCGCCGCGATCGTCATCGTTGCGGCTGCCGGCCTGACCGTGCTCTCCGAGGGCTCGCAACCCGGCGACCCGCTGTGGGGCATCAAGCAGGTCGTGTTCGCCGAGGCCGCGTCGCAGACGCAGGCGGCCCACGACGTCCGGAACAACCTCGAGCGTGCCGAGGCCGCGATCGCCGCCGGTGATCCGGGTGCGGCGGCCAGCCTGCTGGCCGAGGCGCAGGAGCGCATGGGTCCGATGGACAACGAGATGCGTGACGAGATGACGGACTGGATGAACCGCATCCGCGCGGGTGCGGGTCTGCCGATCGAGACCACCGATCCCGCACCGTCGACCGGTGCGGAACAGCCCGGGACGATCGACCCGACCCGGCCCGATCTCCGGAACTCCGAGGACCAGCCCTCACCCGACGCGTCGACGCCTCCGGGCGGCGGGACGGATGAACCGACCACGCCGTCCGAGCAGGCGAGCGAACCGCAGGAGCCGTCGTCGGTCCCGCCCTCGAGCGAGCCGGCAGAACCGTCGACGCCGTCGTCGAGCACGAAGGTCACCCGTTTCCCGGCCGAGTTCCCCGAGATCCCATGGACACCGCCGCCCGGCGTGGACGCCGGTCGGCCGATCGGCTGACGCGACCGCACCATCGCCGACCCGAA
>NZ_JAMBDT010000013.1:0-66649 GCF_025143765.1 Gordonia sp. p3-SID1431 | reverse complement strand
CCGGGCGCTCCTCAGGGAGCAGTAACCCTGAGGTGCGAGCGAAGCGAGCCAGCCCCCTGCTCCCTGAGGTGCGAGCGAAGCGAGCCAGCCCCCTGCTCCCTGAGGTGCGAGCGAAGCGAGCCTCGAAGGGTCAGAGCGGGCCGGTCGGGAGGTGCCGGCGGACGAGCTTGCCGGTGGGGTTGCGGGGCAGGTCCTCGACGAAGACGACGTCGCGCGGCACCTTGTACCGGGCGAGGTGCTTCTTGACGTGCGCCTTGATGTCCTCGGGCGTCGGGTTCGCATGATCGGCGGCGACGATGAAGGCGCGCAACCGCTTTCCGTATTCGTCGTCGTCGACGCCGATGACCGCCACGTCGTCGATGTCGGGATGCTCACCGAGCAGGTTCTCCACCTCGAGCGGGTAGACGTTCTCGCCGCCGGAGACGATCATGTCGTCGTCGCGGCCGTCGATGTGGAGGAGTCCGTGCTCGTCGAATCGGGCCATGTCTCCGGTGGACATGTAGCCGTCGATGATCTCCTTGTTGCGTCCGTCGGTGTAGCCCTCGAACGGGGCCCCGTTGCGCACGAAAAGCCTGCCGCGCATGTTGGTCCCGGAGATCCGGTTGCCCTTGTCGTCGAAGAGCGCGAGTCGGCTGGTGACCGGTGCGCGGCCCACCGTCCCCGGCGCCAGACGCAGCTCCTTTGGTTGCGCGACCGTTGCGATCGCGACCTCGGTGGAGCCGTAGAGGTTGTAGAGTACGTCACCGAACGTGTCCTGAATGGCTTCCGAAAGGGTCGGTGACAGAGCCGAACCCGCGAGCACGACGATCTTCAGCGACGACAAGTCGTACTTGCCGATGACGTCGGGGCCCAGTGCGACCATGCGGTGCAGCATGGTCGGGACCGCGACCAGCACCTCGGCCTTGTGGTCGGCGATCGCGGCGAGGGTCTTCTCGGCGTCGAACCGGCGCATCACCACGGTCTTGTTGCCCAGCGCCGTCCCCACCCCCCACAGCGCGAAACCGGTGGAGTGGAAGATCGGTGAGACGATCACCATGGCGCTGCGCTGCGGCAACGGGATCCGGTCCAGCAGAAGCGCACTGGCGAACGGCGACATCTTCGACCGCTGGGCGCCCTTGGGCAGCCCGGTCGTGCCGCTGGTGAGGATGACGAGTCCGCCCCACGCGGCGGGTTCGGGCGGAGTCGACGTATCGCCGGTGGCCGCGATGTCGTCGAGGGTCTGGACGCCGTCACCGACGGGGCGGTTGCCGTCGATCCAGGTGACGATGCGCAAGGTGTCGGCGGGGAGGGAGTCGGCGAGGTCGGTGAACTCCTCGTCGTAGAGCATCGCGACGATCTTCTCGCGCTCGGCGACCTCGGCGAACTGCGTCTTGCCGAAGCCGGTGTTCATCATGGCCAGGCGGAACCCGGCCTTGCCCGCGGCGCTCATGGTGGTCAGCAGCCCTCGGTGGTCCCGCGCGATGACGCCGATGACCGCTCCCGGCTTGATGCCCGACGCGAGCAGGTGGTTGGCGAGTGCGTTGGCGTGCGCATTGAGTTCACCGAAGGTGAGCTCGCCGTGTTCGTCGGCGACGGCTCCGGCCTCGGGGTACTCGTCGGCGCCGTGCGCCACCGCCGCCGCACACGGCCCGATGATCTTGGCACGCTTGACCGTGGTCAGCAGCTCCTTGGGTTCCGTTGGATCCACCAGACCCGACCGCCGCAGCACCTGGAACGCGCCGAACGCGTCCTGTGCCGATTCGACCACCGTGCCGACCGCACCGGTCACCGAGACCATGTCCACCCCACCTTTCGCGGCTGGGCCGCGTCGTCGCTCTCTTCGGATCCGGCTGCACTCCACGAACCGGGCCAGCAGTCGCGTCGCAGATGCAGGATATTGCCGGCCGCGCCGATCAATGCCTGTTTCAGCCAATCCGATTGTTGCGCTTCATTATTCAATCCATCTCTCGCCCGGGACGCCGATCGCGGCCCACGTGGTACCCCGTCGAACGGCGACCTCGTGGCGACAGGCTACCAAGTCTGACAACCCACGTCATCAGATCGGCGGGCCGGGCCCGCCGTGGGCGCCGGTGCATTCTTGGCGTTACCCCCTCGAAGGCCTGGACCGTAGCCACGCCGGCGAGCACCGCACGTGGGTCGAATGAGAACCGCCGACATCGAGATCCCGTAGCGGGAAAGTTCGCATGCGGCACGTGCCACTGAGAGGTCGCGCGTGAAACAGTCGTGTTACGGGCGTTAACTTCGCATTCAGGTCTTGCGTAGGTGAATTTGTTCGCATTATGGTCCTCTTATGGCTACAACAAGTGATGCGCGCCACTTCTCCAGCGTCAGCTCCGAGGCGTTCCGCGCCGCCATGGCGGACCTGCCCGCTGCGGTCTCGATAATCACCACCACGTCCGCGGCGGGTGTTCCGCACGGCGCAACCGTCTCCGCCGTCACCTCGCTCTCCCAAGACCCGCCGATGCTCCTGGTGTGTCTGGACGAGGCTTCGGACACCCTGGCCGCGCTCGGACCCGGCCGGCGATTTGTGGTCCACATCGTGTCGGACGGCCTTCAGGACACCGCCATGGCCTTCGCGACCAAAGGTGCCGCCAAGTTCGACGGCACCGATTGGACGTACTCGGCTTCGGGACAGCCGCTGATCGCCGGCGCCTCGGTGGTATTCGACTGCACCGTCGAATCCTTCTGCGTCGGAGGTGATCACACGATCGTCGTCGGCATGATTCACGCCATCGAACACTCGGCCGATCGCCCGCCGGTGGTCTATCACCGGTGGCGGATGCGCCCGACGATCCCCGCATGACCACCAGGTTCGAATCGCTTGCCCCTCCCGATTGTGACTGTCCCGCTTGTCCCCCATCCGCTCTCCTGAGGAGTCGACCGAATGACCATCAGTCCCCCGTCCACCACTGCCCCGGACAACGTCCTCGCTTTCGCGTCCCGACCGCACGGCTCGTTCATCGACGGGAACGAGCGCGTCGAGTCCGCAGAGGTGTTGTCCACCATCGATCCCTCGACCGGTCAAACGCTGACGACTGTTGCCGAGGCCGACACCGCCACGGTCGACGCAGCGGTCTCGTCGGCTCAGCGCGCCTTCGACTCGTCGTGGTCGACGATGCTGCCCGGCCTGCGCGAACGGATCCTGCATCGATTCGCCGACCTGATCGAGGCGAACGGTCCCGAGCTGTCGGCCTACGATGCGCTCGAGGGCGGTAAGCCAGTCAGCTATGTCGAGGCCGTCGATCTGCCCCTCGCCGTGGAACAGTTCCGCTATTTCGCCGGCTGGCCCACCAAACTGGCAGGTCAGACCGTGCCGGTCTCGACGCCTGGCGCTCACGTCTACACCCGGAAGCTCCCTCTCGGTGTCGTTGCAGCCATCACCCCGTGGAACTTTCCGCTCTGCCAGGCAGCGATCAAGATCGCTCCGGCACTTGCGGCGGGCAATACTGTCGTCCTCAAACCCTCCGAGCTGACCTCACTCTCGACGATTCGACTCGCCGAACTCGCGCTCGAGGCCGGACTGCCCGAGGGCGTGGTCAATGTGGTCACCGGATCGGGTCAGAGCACCGGGCAGTCATTGATCTCGCATCCCGATGTCGCCAAGATCTCGTTCACCGGCTCCGCGCGGGTCGGTCGCCATTTGGGAGCCGAGGCCGGCCGGATGCTGAAGCATGCATCTCTCGAACTCGGCGGCAAGAACCCCCACATCATCTTCGCCGACGCCGACGTCGAGAAGGCCGCTGCGGCGGCCGCCACCACCGCCTTCTTCTACAGCGGCCAGGTGTGCTTCAGCGGGTCACGACTGATGGTGGAGCGCGCCGCGCTCGATCAGGTTCTCGAGATCGTCGCGGCCCATGCCGCAGCGCTCGAGATCGGACCGGGCCTGGACCGCGCGACGACCATGGGTCCCCTCGTCTCAGGTCAGCACCGCGACAAGGTCGAGGGTTACCTCGCGTCGGTCCAGCAGACCGGCGCAACCATCGCTTTCGGGGGTAACCGGTTGTCGGACAGCGGTTTCTATCTGGAGCCGACTGCCATCGTCGGACCCGCCGACTCCGACGCTGTTGTCGCCGAGGAGATCTTCGGTCCGGTGCTGGTCATTCAGCCGTTCGACTCGATCGACGAGGTGACCACCCGCGCAAACGCCGGCGAGTACGGCCTCACGGCGGGCGTGTGGACCAACGACGTCCGCAAAGCGCACAACGTGGCCCAGAGTCTGCGAGCCGGCACCGTGTGGGTCAACACGTACGCCGACTACAACGCGGCAGCACCGTTCGGTGGGTTCAAGAGTTCCGGCATCGGTCGCGATTGCGGCCCCGAAGCTCTCGACAAGTACGTCGACACTCAGACAGTCTGGATGTCGCTGTCATGATCGTCGGCGGCGTCCTCGGGTCGGGGCAGCAGCGTTTTGTAGTGCAGCTGTTCGTAAACCAGGACTTCCACCGCGCCGACGCCGGGGATCACGCGGACGCCGTCGTCGAGAACGGCGAGCAACTCCTCACCGGAGGCCGTGACCAGTTCGGCAAGCACGTCGTACCGTCCAACGGTCAGGGCGACATAAGAGGTCCGGGGCAATTCCGTGAGAGCCTCGGCGACATCCCGCGCGCGGGCCCCGGACGCGAGACGAATACCCGCCCAGCAGGTGTGGGTGAATCCCATACGAAGCGGATTCACGATGGCCATCACGTGTACGGCACCGGATTCGGTGAGTTTCGCGTAGCGCTGCCGGATGGCGGCCTCCGAGACCTGGAGACCACGCGCCAGTTCACGAAACGACACACGTCCGTCGACGGCGAGACCGGCAACGATCTGTTGATCGAGCGAATCCAGTTCGCGCGGGCGCACTCCCGACTCCCGGGAGTCATCGCGATGGAACCTGGCCTGCTGGTAGTGGATACGTAGGAACGGCAGTACCTCGGCCGTGGCCACGCCGGCAGTAGGACGAATGGACTGTGCGACAACCCTTCTGAGTTCAACGTTGTCGACACAGATGAGCTCGACCTGGATCATGAAAGGACCGGTGGTCACAGTCACGTAATCCACCTGCGGAAGGCGGGACAGCTCATCGGCGATGCCCGATGGAGGACGTGTCCCGTCGACCGTGAGCAGCACCAGTGCCATTGCCTCGAAACCCAACCTCGTCGGATCGGTGACGGCGCCGATGGTGATGAAGCCCTCGGACAGCAGACGAGCAACGCGCTTGCGGACGGTCTTCTCCGTGACGTCGACGCGACGGGCGAGATCGGAAAAGCGCGCACGTCCGTCCGACTGCAGAGCATCGACGAGTGCGAGGTCGGTGCCGTCCACGACGTAACGCCCGTCCGATCGCTGCGGTTCGTCGTCGGGTCCGGATTCTCGCACCACCTCGATGGCCTTCTCGGCCGGCGACTTCAGGTCGACATCCACCCGTCGAGCCTACCCCCGCACGCTCACCGCGGAATCCGACGACACCGACACCCGCCAAGGGCACGCCCATCAACCACCACTCACCGCAACGCAGTTCGAATTTTCAGCATCACAACGGTTTTCACACGAAGGAGTCTCAACCATGCGCATCGGTCTTCTGCAAGAGGGCGACCTCAACGGGACAACCGTCTCGCAGCGCTATCACGACCTCATCGATGAGGTCGCTCTGGCCGACCAACTCGGCTTCTCGACCTGGGGCACCTCGGAGCAGCACTTCAGCCCGCCGAACTTCTCGGTGGCCGCCCCCGAGGTGTTGTACGCGGCCATCGCGATGCGGACCGAACGCATCAAGCTACGCACGATGGCGTCGGTCATGCTGAAGTGGAATCACCCGATCCTCGTCGCCGAGCGACTGGCGACGCTCGACATTGTGTCGCGCGGACGGGCCGAGGTGTGCACCGCGCGATCCAACAACCTCACCACCCTGGCCGCGTTCGGTGTGGACCCGAAGGACACCCGCGCCCAGTGGGAGGACTCGATGGACGTGCTCATGAAGGCGATGGTCGACGAGAAGTTGGAGCACGACGGCCCGGTCTGGAAGATCCCGTCGGTCGAGGTCGTCCCCAAGCCCGTCACCACTCCGCACCCGCCGGTCTCGGTCGCTGCCTCGAGCGTTCAGAGCCACGGAAACGCCGGGGTCCGGGGAATCGGGGTCATCACCTTCGACAACTACTTCGGCTTCGACTACCTGCAGGAATGCATCGACGACTACAACCGCGCCTTCGCTGAGACCGACCACACCGCGGTCGCCGCACCCAACAACTATCGCGGGCTGTACGTCGCCACCGCCTACTGCGCCGAAGACCGCGAGGAGGCACGGAGTGTGGCCCGTCGCGTCACCATGGACTACTTCAAGTTCATCCTCGATCTGTATGTGCCGCTCGCCAAGCAGCCCGGGTACACCTACCTCGACACCCTGGAGCAACTGATCGAGCACCAGGACGACATGGACTGGTTGTGTGAGTACAGCCCGTCGGTCATGGTGGGCACTCCCTCGGACTTCATCGAACGTATCGAGCGACTCGAGGACATGGGAGTCGACGAAGTGTTGCTACGGCTCGACGGTGTCGGACACGAGAAGATCATGAAATCCCTGGAACTCATCGGCCACGAGGTGATCCCGCAGGTCGCAGACGCACAAAGGGGGCCGGCGTGACCAGTGATCACAACCCGGGGCTGAGTCCCGAGCTGCGCTCGTTGATCGAGCAGATCAACGAGCCCGAGAATCAGGGTGTTCCGTTGGAGATGCGCGACTACGCACTGCTGTGCCTGGTCACGGTCGTGATCCCGGCTGTGCTCATCACTCTCGGAATGGTGCTGTCATGACCAAGGCGATGGGTCCCCGCGGCGGAGCCGCGGGCACGGGTTCGCCGGGCACGGGGTCGTCCGCGAGTGACAACGGCTGGCCGATGCCACGCTCGACCCGAACATGGGGTGGCGGGTCGGTCTTCACCGCGTCCGTCGCCACCGCGGTGGCCACCTGGTGCTTCATCATCGGCGGGTACGTGTCCTATTACCTCCAGGCCGGCCCGGGCACGCTGGCGATGATCGCCGGTTCGCTGATCGGGATCCTGTTCATCGCGCTGGCGTGCGTACCGGTGACGGCGAAGTACGGTTTCGACACCGTCACCTCGACCGTCCCGCAGCTCGGTGTCCGAGGCAAGTATCTCGCCGTCGCGTTGATCTACCTCGCCACCATCGGGTGGAACATCTACCTGATCGTTCTGTTGGGCCGTTCGGTGGTGGCGATCGCGGGAGCGGTCGACATCTCGATCCCGAGCTGGACGGTGGGTCTGATCGGTGTCATCGCCATCGGTCTGGTGGTCTTGATCCTCCGTAAGGGCGCCGATTCGGTGAAGGACTTCACCCGGCTCATCGCAGCAGTCGTGATCCTGCTCGCGGTCGCGGTGATCGTTCTCATCGTCAAGGACACCGGGTGGTCGAACCTGATGTCCTTGCCCGCCACTGCGCCCTACGACGACGAGAAGGCCAACTGGGCCAGCGGCCTCGAGGTTCTCATCTCGGTGAACCTGTCGTGGTGGGCCTACACCGCGGCAATCGCCCGCAACGGCGCACGTGCGCGCTCGTCGCTGTGGCCGGTCGTGTTCGCCCTCGGACTCGGAGTGGGTCTCGGTTCCCTGGCCGGCTTCTATGGCGGGCTCGTGGTCCCCGACTCCGCAGGTGACCCTACGTTGTTCGTGGTCGACCTCGGCGGAACGGCGTTCGGCATCGTGGCGCTGGGCTTCGTGGTGGTCTCCAGTTTCGGTACGACCACCGTCGGGATGTACTCCGCCACCTTGGCTTTGCGACAGCTACCGGGCATCCGGGGTCTGTCGTGGCGCATGTCGACAGTCATAGCTGCCGTACCCGCGATCGTCCTGGTCGGATTCTTCCCGAACCCGGTGTTCGACAACTTCTCGGTGTTTCTCGCCTTCCTCGCGATCGCGTTCGCGCCGATGTGCGGTATCCAGATCGTCGATTGGTACCTGCTCCGTCAGCAGCGGTACGACATCGAGGCGATCTACGACGCGACGCCGCGATCGACCTACTGGTTCTGCGGCGGCGTCAACCCGGTGGCGGCGGTCTCTTTCGCACTCGGCGTGATCACCTACCTGTATCTCCTCGACCCGGTGACCTACGTGTCACGCTCCCCGTTCGAGTACATGACCGCCTCGATACCCACTGTGCTCGTCGCCGCGGTCGCCTACTACCTGGGTACCCGCGTCTTCTATACCCGCGCCGGCCGCTTCGGCTACCGGTCCTCGCTGCACATCTGACCGTTACGTTCTTCGCCTGTTTCCGACATCTGGGAGTTCTCGATGCATGACGTATTTGTTCTGTACAACCATCCCGACGACCCAACGGCATTCGACGCCCATTACGTCGACACCCACTCGACGCTGGTGCAGCGTCTTCCCGACCTGATCGAATTCGTCTGGGGTAAGCCGTCTTCGGCAGATTCGCCGTACTACGTGGTGGCACGGATGACCTACGCGGACGAAGCTGCCGCACACGCATCCTTCGCGAGTGACGCCGGGACGGAGTCGGTGTCAGACCTGGAGAACTTCGCCGGCGCTGGTGTGACCGTGCTGCACGTCCCACGCGCCGCAGCTGACCGCACACCGGGGCAAACGCAGTGACACCCTCGGCGGCGGCAGACACCATCATCCTGGCGGGCCGCGTCCTGACGATGGTCGGCCAGGACGCGGACCCCCACTCACCGACCGCGATAGTGATCAAGGGCGGCCACATCGTCGAT
Organism: Gordonia sp. p3-SID1431; assembly: GCF_025143765.1. Taxonomy (NCBI): domain Bacteria; kingdom Bacillati; phylum Actinomycetota; class Actinomycetes; order Mycobacteriales; family Gordoniaceae; genus Gordonia; species Gordonia sp. p3-SID1431. The sequence goes on along the minus strand of NZ_JAMBDT010000013.1, from coordinate 57,924 downwards.
CTCATCGACGTCGTTGCCACGAGCGCCTGGATGGGCGAGCACACCGCCGTCCTGGACTGGCTCGATCGAGTGGTGATGCCCGGCTTCGTCGATCCGCACGCGCACAGTGAGGTGGCGTCGAAGGCGACACATCAGATGGTCGATGTCCGAGCTCCGGGCTGCCCTGACATTCCGTCTGTGCTGCACCGGCTTCGCGACGAGATCGGGGCGGCGCGTGACGGTTGGCTCGTCGGGCAGGCCAATCTCTTCTACGATCAGAAGCTCGCCGAGCGGCGCTTTCCCACTCGGGACGAACTGGATTCGGTGAGTACCGATCTCGCGGTGGCGATCCGTGCAGGCGGCCATCTGAGCATCTTGAACACCAGGGCCCTCGAGCTCGCCGGGATCACCGCCGACTACGAAGCCGTGGAGTACAGCGTCACGGGCAAGCCGTCCGTTGCGCGGGACGCCTCGGGCGCGCCCACGGGAGTCGTGACCGAGATGGACAAGCTCATCGGTTTTCCCGAGCTGAGTCACGGAGAGATCACCGAGGCCCTCGAGTCGGGAATCACCCAGTTGTTCACCAGATACGGCGTCACCACGATCGGTGAGATCTCCGACTCCGTAGACGGTCTCCGCATCTTCGACCAGGCGATCGCCGACCGCCGGATCTCGTCTCGGATGGTCGTCTATCTCTGGAGTCCTGGCACCGTGAGTCTCGAAGAGGCCTGTGCGCACCAGGACTGGATGACCCCGCGGGCGGAGCCGGACCGGTTTCGGGTGCGGGGCGTCAAGGTCTTCGCCGACGGCGGATACTCGGCCAAGCGAGCGGCACTGACGAAACCCTATGTGGATGACTGCCATTCGCACGGGGAGCTCGCACTCAGTGCGTCCGAGATAGCCGATATCGCCATGCAGACGCGCCGCGCCGGCCTGCAGCTCGCGATCCATGCCAACGGAGACCGGGCTCAGTACGCGGTGTGCGAAGCACTGGCGGGGGTCATCGACGACCTCCCACCCGGGCCCACCATCCGCATCGAGCACGCCGGCAACTTCGTCCCCGACTACGACGCACTGTCGGCAGCGTGGTCGGCGGCGGGAATCATGCCGGTACCGCAGCCGGTGTTTCTCTACAATTTCGGGGAATTCATACCTGGTTATGTCGGCGAGTACGCGCAGAACCGGCAGTTCCCGTTCCGCCGGATGCTCGACGACGGATGGAACGTGTCGGGCAGCTCGGATGTGTGGGTCGGCTCTGAAATCGGCCAGACCAACCCATTTCTGTCGATCGCGAGCGCCGTCGGCCGCTGGACGTTCCATCACGAGGTGATGTCCCCGGACCAGGCAGTGACGATCTATGAGGCCCTGCAGATGCACACCATCGGAGGCGCCAGGGTACTCGGCGTCGACGACAACCGCGGCACGATCGAAGTCGGCAAACTGGCCGATGTCATAGCCCTGGAACGCAACCCGCTCACCGCGGCCCACGAGGACCTGCGGGACCTCGTGGTGACCGACGTCATGGTCGGCGGCGCACGGGTGTACCAGCTGCCGTGACCGCACCCTATTCGAGGAGCCACCAGATGATCGATACCCCCGAGCAGCCGATCAAGCGCGTCGCGGAACTCTGGATCGGCGGTCGTCGTCGACCGTCAGCGAGCGGGGCAACGTTTCCCGTCCGGGATCCCGCCGACGGATCGCTGATCGCCGAGGTGGCCGACGCCACCCCGGACGACGGCCGATTCGCGATCGACGCCGCCGATGCCGCCCAGAGCGAATGGTCCGCGACCGCCCCTCGAGATCGTGCCGAGATCCTCCACAGGGCATGGGAACTCATCTCCGAACGTCGCCACGAGATAGCTGCGACGATCACCGCAGAGATGGGAAAACCGCTGAGTGAGTCTCTCGGCGAGGTCGCCTACGGCGGCGAGTTCTTGCGCTGGTTCGCCGAGGAGGCAGTCCGCATCAACGGCCGATTCAGCAGGTCACCATCGGGCAACGGCAACATCTTGGTCACCAAGCAACCCGTCGGCCCCACACTCGCCATCACGCCGTGGAACTTTCCTCTCGCGATGGGCACCCGGAAGATCGCACCCGCACTCGCGGCTGGATGCACCGTCATCGTCAAACCCGCGGAAGAGACCCCGCTGACGATGCTCCTACTCGCCGAGATCATCTCCAGCGCAGGACTTCCTGATGGTGTCCTCTCGGTGTTGCCGACGACTTCACCGGCTGCGGTGACTTCGCCGATCATTGCCGATCCACGGTTGGCCAAGATCACCTTCACCGGGTCCACGACGACCGGGAAGATTCTGTTGCATGCGGCCGCGGACCGAGTGTTGCGCACCTCGATGGAGCTGGGTGGCAACGCGCCGTTCATCGTCTTCGACGATGCCGACCTCGACGCGGCCGTCGACGGGGCCATGGCGGCCAAGATGCGCAATGGCGGTGAGGCGTGCACGGCCGCCAACCGCATCTACGTCGACAACGCGGTACGCGCAGAGTTCCTTGCCGAGTTGACCTCTCGGATGCAGGGTCTCGTACTCGGTCGTGGCACGAGTGAGTCCACCCAGCTTGGGCCACTGATCAGCGAACGGCAGCGAGACGTCGTCGCCGGCCTCGTCGGCGACGCAGTGACAAAGGGGGCGCGGGTGCACACCGGCGGACGGACCGTCGAAGGAGCCGGTTACTTCTTCGAGCCAACCGTGTTGTCCGAGATTCCCTCCGACGCACGACTTCTCACCGAGGAGATCTTCGGACCAGTTGCGGCCGTCATCGGTTTCGACCGCGAGGAGGAGGTCATCGCAGCGGCAAATGCGACGGAGTACGGACTCGCCGCTTACATCTTCACCGACGGCCTGGATCGAGCCCTCCGTGTATCGGGAGCACTCGAAGCCGGGATGGTCGGGGTGAATCGCGGCATCATCTCCGACGTGGCCGCTCCGTTCGGCGGCGTCAAGGAGTCGGGCTTGGGAAGGGAGAGCGGTAGTGAGGGAATCGAGGAATACCTTGAAACGAAATACATCGCTCTGCGATGAGCCCGTGGTCGGAACGCGACCACCAGCCGTGCCGTCGGCCGCCGTGCTCACCGACTCCGACGGAGCGGTCGTGATCCTCCCAGCCGCGATCGCCACGCCGGCCGCTATCCACTTCGTGATCCGGCACTCGTCGGGCCTAGTACACGCGGTCATGCCGTCGACTCTGCTCGACTCTCTGCGGATCCCCGATCAGCCGGTGCTAACGGCGGAGAGCTCGGGTATTTCATTCACCGTGGCGGTCGACGCAGCCTCCGGCATCGGAACGGGCATTTCGGCGAGCGACCGCGCACGCACTCTCCGCGTGCTCGCCGATCCCCGGACGACGTGCGCGGACCTCGTACGGCCCGGGCACGTCCTTCCGATCAGGTGTTCTGGAGATGAGTCCGTCGAAATGCGGCTCTGGGAACGAGCACTCCGGCTCGTCACCGATTCCGGCTACCCCCCGGTGGCGGTGGCCGCTCGGTTGATCGACGACGCCGGGGAACCTCTGGACGCAGCGTCCGCAGCGTCATTCGCGTTGTGGCACGGGCTTCCGGTGGACCCGGTGCTCGGCCCCTGACGGACAGTCGATGACGTTGACCACTTGTGTCTGTCCAGCCTCGAGAAGCACCGTCCGCCACGGCCGGACGCCGACCGGCGTGCGGGGACGTGTTAACGCTACGCAAGGCTCACACCGACGCCGCGCGGACCCGTCCGAGCATGGCGCGCGCGACGGTGTCGACGTGCACGTCATCGTCCTGGAACAACAACTGGTCGGTCTTGGCCCGCCGGAAGTGGTGATGCAGCGGGTGTTCCCACGTGAACCCGATTCCGCCGTGGATTTGGATGGCCTCCTCCGCGGCGTACATGGCGGCCCGCGAGGCCAGCACGCGAGCCGACGCGGCCCGCTCGGCGAGATCCGCGTCGACGAAGCGGTCGACATCCGCGGCGTCGAGGACCGTCGCCTCGGCGAGCTCGGTGGCAACGAGCATGTCGACGAGGCGGTGTTTGAGCGCCTGAAACGATCCGATCGTGCGACCGAACTGCTGACGCGTCTTCGCGTAGTCCACCGTCATCTCGAGGCACCGGCGGGCGATACCCACCTGCTCGGCAGCCAGGGCGATCATCAGCAGCGACCGAACCCGGCGCAGCCGCTCCTCGAGATACGGGCCCGACACCCGGGCCGCCTCGACACCGGTGAACTCAACAGTCGCGAACTCTCGTGTGAGATCCAGGCTTTCACGCTGGTGGCGGCCGACACCGGCAGAGCTGCCGTCGACGACGGCGAGTTCCACACCGGACGCGGTGTGCGCGACGACCACGAGCACGTCGGCCGACGCCGCGTCGAGGACGACGTCCTGCCGTCCGTTCAGGACAAGCGTTCCCTCATCGGTGACCTCCGCACCGATCGACGAGGAGACCACGGCGGGGCCGCAGACGAGTGCGGCGCGCCGCTCCCCGGACGCGATGGCCGGCAGGTGTGCCCGTCGCCCCTCGTCGTCGGCGGCATGGAGCAGGGTGAGGCCGGCCATGATCACCGACGAGAGGTACGGCGAGGAACCGAGACAGCGACCGTGGGCGGTCATCACGACCGACGCGTCCTTCACCCCGTACCCGGCCCCGCCCAGATCCTCCGGAAACGGGATCTCGGTCAGTCCGAGTTCCCGAATCGACGGCCAGACATCCTGCGCCGGAGCGTGTTCCGACCATGCATCGGTGAGGGCGGCCTGCAGATCGCGCTGCTCCACGGTGAGTTCGATGGGCATGTGTACTCCTAGCGGGGTTCGCGCGGCAGTCCGAGGCCGCGTTCGCCGATGATGTTCCGTTGGATCTCGTCCGAGCCGCCCGCGATGCGGTACCCGGGTGCGCCGAGCAGATGCTCCGACCATGCGAACGTGTCGGGCTCGCCGGTGTCGGCGACGATCCGGTCGCCGAGGAACGACGCCGCGGCGTCGCCGGCGCGCTTCAGGTTCTGCGTCCACACGAGTTTGCCGATGGAGCCCTCGACACCCGGCACGGCACCCGCCCGTTCACGTTCGGCGTAGCGCGCCACCATGAGGGCCGCCGCCCGTTCATAGATCGCGGCGTCACCGAGGCGCCGGCGGACCAACGGGTCGTCGGACAGTCCGAGACGGTCGGCCAGGCGGGCGAGGTCGACGCTGTTACCGCCGGCACTGACGATCCCGGCGCTGGAGTTCCGCTCGAAACCGAGTGTGGTGAGCGCGACCTTCCATCCGTCGCCCTCGGCACCGACCCGCAGGGAGTCCGGTAGTTCGACGTCGGAGAGGAAGACCTCGTTGAACGTCGACCCACCGGGCATCTGCCGGATCGGCCGCACCTCCACGCCGGGCGTGTCCATCGGGACCATGAATGCGGTCATGTCCTTGTGTTTCGGCGCCGACCGGTCGGACCGGGCGATGAGCAGACCCCACTCGGAGAACTGCGCGCCGGAACTCCACACCTTCTGGCCGTTGATCCGCCAGGTGTCCCCACTTCGAACGGCTTTCGTCGACAAGCCGGCCAGGTCCGAACCCGCCCCGGGCTCGGAGAACAGTTGGCAGCACAGCTCGTCCGCGCGCAGGAAGGGGCGGACGAACCGCTCCCGCTGCTCGTCGGTCCCGAGTGCGTGCAGGGTCGGCGCCACCAGTTCGACTGTCACCAGGACGTTCTCGTGCCGGTCGGGGGCCTGGTATCCGCGTTCGAGGTTCACGTAGACGCGTTCGTGGCCCGCCGTGAGACCCGGTCCGCCCCAGTCCGGGCCCCAGGTGATCGCGCCGAAGCCCGCGTCCACGCGTCGGGCCTGCCACGCTCGCGCCGCGTCGATCAGCGCACGTTCCTCGTCGTGTGTCCGGTTGTGGAAGATGGCGTAGGTCGGGTCGTGCTCCTGTGCAGCCCGCGCCGGGAGTTCGGCGTCGAGCCAGGCCCGCGCCTGTTCTTCGTAGTCATCGAGCGTGATCGCGCCCGGTGCGGTCGTCGTCATTCTCGTCGTTCCTGTCCTGCTCGGTCGTGCTGTCCTGCTGGATTTCTCACCGTTCGTGCGCCGCCGAGATGGTCACGGCCTGCATCTGCGGCGGTGTGGTCGTGCGGTCGCGGGTCCAGTCGCGGAGGGCGAACTTCTGGATCTTCCCGCTGGCCGTCTTCGGCAGGGAGTCGACGACGAACACGCTCTCCGGGACCTTCTGCATCGCGATTCCTCTCGCGGAGAGGAACTCTCGAACCTCTTCGAGGGTGAGGTCGACGGCGTCCCGGGTGACCACGAACGCGCACCCCCGCTCCCCGGTTCGGGCGTCCGGCCCGGCGACGACCGCGATCTCGGCGACCGCGGGATGCTCACTCAGTTCGTTCTCCACGTCGTGGGTGCTGATCTTCTCGCCGGACCGATTGATGATGTCCTTGATCCGGCCGACGATGTGGATTCCACCGTCGGCATCGAAGTAGGCGAGATCACCGCTGCGGAAGAACCCGTCGGCGGTGAAGGCCTCGTCGTTGAGCGATGCGTCGAGGTACCCGAGGAAGGTGTCGGGCCCGCGCCACAGCACCTCACCGACGACGCCGGTCGCAGCGATACCCCCGGCGCCGTCGGACACGATGACCTCGGTCGGGGCGAGCACGCGGCCATCGGTCCCGGTACGCAGGCGGGGTTCGTCGGAGCGATTGGCGGACGTCACCGACGGCCCCTCGGTGGCGCCGTACATCCGCGTCACGGTGCCCAGCACCTCGGTGGATCTGGTCACCAGCGAGTCCGGGATGTCGGCACCCCCGCAGATGATGTAGCGCACCGACGGTGTGCGTACGCCACGCGCGACGGCCGCGTCCACGAGGCCACGTAGGAACGGGGTCGCGAAGATCATGAAGCTGGCGCGCTCCTCGAGCACCCTCGTCAGTGCGACCTCCGGGTCCCACGCGCCCTGGAGCACCACCGGCGCACCGAGGAGGAAGGGCAGGGTGAGGGCGCAGTTCACGCCCGTCACATGCGTCACCGGCGACGGGTTGAACACGACGTCGCGCTCGTTGAGTCCGAACGTGTCGATCATCGACATGTTCTCGAACACGAGGGTGTTGTGACTGTGCAACGCGCCCTTCGGATCCGCGGTGGTCCCCGATGTGTACAGCAGCAGGCATACGTCGTCGGGATCGGCGGGCGGCAGCGCGCGCACCGCCTCGATCATCTCCGGCGTCGCGGACGCGATCAGATCGGCGAGTCCGACGGTCTGGTCGTCGGCTGCTGGACCGCCGGTCGTGACGACCAGGTCCAGTTCCGGAAGTCGTTGTCGGAGAGTTGCATACATCTCGACGTGATCGAATCCTCGGTGTGTTCCGGGAACGAAGGCGACCTTGGTGCCTGCCTGGCCGAGAATGAACCCGACCTCGCGTTCCCGGTAGATCGGCACGATCGGGTTGCCGACACCACGGACCCGATGGATCGCATGGAAGACGACGACCGCCTCGGCCGAGTTGGGGAGCTGGAACGACACCACGTCGCCCGGCTGCACACCGCGGTCGTGGAGCGCCGCGGCCAAGCGCAGGGATTGCTGTTCCACATCGGCGAAGGTCAGCCGCCGGTCGCCGTCGATGACCGCGACCGTGTCGGGATACCGCGCGGCGGCCCGCTCGAGGAAGTGGTCGACCGTCTGGTCGCGCCAATGCCCCGCCGCCCGGTAGCGCACGGCGAGATCAGGACGTGGAGAGTGCTTGGGACGCATGGTGATTCCTCCGGATGCTCTTGCCGATTGCTCGTGACGCGTTCTACAGTAACCCACGTCTCACTAAATATGTACATATTAGTGCCCCCAGAGTCCATTCCCAGAAAGAGACCTCATGGCATCCCAGGATCGACGGAGCCGGCGAGCGGTCGTCGCGGCCGGCATCGGAACGGTGGTCGAGTACTACGACCTGACGGTGTACGCGTACCTCGCGGTCGTGGTCAGCCCGCTGTTCTTCCCCAGCGATGACCCGACCGCCTCGCTGTTGTCCAGCCTCGCCGTCTTCGCGTCGGCATATCTGATGCGGCCGATCGGCGGCATCTTCTTCGGACGTCTCGGCGACCGCTTCGGCCGCAAACGAGCGCTCCTGGTGTCGGTGATCCTGATGGGTGTGGGCACCACGCTCATGGCCCTGCTGCCCACTTACGCCGCGGTCGGGGTCCTCGCGCCGATCCTGCTGGTCATCGCCCGGTTGCTCCAGGGCTTCTCGGCGGGCGGTGAGCTCGGCGGCGCGCTGACCTACGTCTACGAGATCGTCGGACCGAAGCGTCGCGGTCTCGGCGGATCGATCGTTGCACTGGGCTCGAACAGTGGCTTCGCCCTGGCTGCGATCGTCGTCGCGACCACCTCGGCACTGACCTCCGAGGCCCAGATGGACAGTTGGGGCTGGCGCATCCCGTTCGTCGCCGGCCTGCCGCTGCTGGTGCTTTGCCTGTGGCTGCGAACCCGCATCGAGGACTCGCCCGAGTTCACCAAGACCGCCGAGCGGCGCGAACTGCCGAAGGCGCCGCTCCGAGAGCTGTTGCGCAGCCAACCCGCCCAGGTCCTGCAGGTCCTCGGGTTGGGTATCGCTCAGAACGCGACCGGGTACATGGTGCTCACCTACATCGGCATCCACCTCGTCCGCGAGGGTGGATGCAGTCAGACCGCGGTCACCTGGACCGCCGCCGGCGTGATCGTCTTCATCGCATCGTGTATGCCATTGGCGGGAATCCTGGTGGACCGCTTCGGAAGTCGCCCCGTCCTCATCGCCGGACTGCTCACCGCCGCCACCCTCGCCTACCCCGCGATGGCTCTGATGACCGGTCACGGCCTGGCGGTGGCCGCCATCGCCTTCGCGGTGTTCGCATTGTGCACCCCGCTGATCCAGGTCGCCACCGCGCCGCTGTTCCCGTCGCTGTTCGACACGAAGGTTCGTCTGACCGGCGTCGCGCTCGGCTTCAACCTCTCGACGGTCTTGGCCGGCGGGACCGCCGCCTACATCGCCACGTGGCTCATCGACCGCACCGGCAACTCGCTCTCCCCCGCCTACTTCCTCATCGGTTCGAGCGCGATCGGTCTGCTCACGCTGATGACGATCCGGCGGAAGCGCGGCGGACTCGGCGACGCCGGCGGCGCTGCCGACGACACCCCGGCCGTTCCCGCGCGTACCTGACCCGACCCGGCGTCATCCGGCGCCCGACAACCGAATCCGACGAAACGGACGCGGACTGCCTCTGCACGGTGTGGTCCGCGTCCGTTTCGGCATACTGTTCGAGAACTCAGTTCCTCGAACCCCGGAGGTTCACGTGGCCAGTGGTCTCGTCGCCCTGCTCGATGACATCGTGACCCTCACCCGGGCGGCCGCCGCATCTCTCGACGACATCGGCGCGGCGGCCGGCAAGGCCAGCGTCAAGGCGGCGGGAGTCGTGGTCGACGACACCGCGGTCACACCTCGCTATGTCCACGGGTTCACGCCCGACCGCGAGTTGCCGATCGTGCGCAAGATCGCCCTGGGCTCGATCCGCAACAAGTTGCTGATCATCCTGCCGGTGGCGATGATCCTCAGCCAGTTCCTTCCGCAGGCGCTTCCCTACCTGCTGATCGCCGGCGGCCTGTTCCTCTGCTTCGAGGGCGCCGAGAAGGTCTGGGAGGCGGTCGGCGGCGGCCACCACGCCGAGGAGCAGACCGCCGGCCAAGCCGGTCCGGAGTTCGAGAAGACGATGGTCAGCGGCGCGATCCGCACCGACCTGATCCTGTCCGCCGAGATCATGGTCATCTCGTTGTCCTCCGTCGAGTCCGAACCGTTCTGGACCCGTCTCGCGGTCCTCGTGGTCGTCGCCTTCCTGATCACCGCGCTCGTCTACGGCGTCGTCGCCGTCATCGTGAAGATGGACGACGTCGGGCTGGCACTGGCGCAGCGCGAGTCGCCGACGGTCCAGAAGATCGGCCGCGGTCTGGTCCGCGCCATGCCCAAGATCATGTCGACGCTGACGGTCGTCGGTATCGCGGCCATGCTCTGGGTGGGCGGCCACATCCTGATCGTCAACGTCGGCGAGGCCGGCTTCCATTGGCCCGCCGATCGGCTCCACGACGTCGAGCACTGGTTCGAAGAGCTTGTCCACGGCGGCTTCGGCGCCGTGCTGCCCTGGACGGCGGGCACCGTGCTCTCCGCCGTCGTCGGCCTCGTGGTCGGTGCCATCATCGTGGCGATCCTGCACGTCATCCCGCGGCGCAAGAAGGACACCGCCGCCGCGCACTGACCCGAGGCCCGTCGACTGGGCGTCGATTCACGTCGACCGTGCACCCCGGGATCACGCAAGCAGTCGCCAGAGGCCGATGAGCCCGACGACGACGATCACCCCGCGAAGCGCGCGGGGGGAGAGGCGCCGCCCGTACCTGGCGCCGAGGAAACCGCCGATGAGCGAGCCGACGGCGATGGCCGCCGCGGCCCACCAATCGATCCGGTCGACCGCGACCAGCGTGTACGTGACGGCGGCGACGACGTTGACCACCAGGGACAGCAGGTTCTTGGCCGCGTTCAGCCGTTGCAGGTGGTCCGGTACGACCACCCCCAGGATGCCCATCAAGAGGATGCCCTGCGCGGCGGTGAAGTAGCCGCCGTAGACACCGACGGCGAATGTCCCGATGGTCATCGCCACGACCCGCAGGGGACCGAGATGCGATGGCGTGAGGTCTCCGCCGAGGGACGTGCGAGTGCCCACCCATCTCTGGATGTAGGGCTGCGCGACGACGAGGATCAGCGCGGCGACGAGCAGAATCGGGACCACGGTCTCGAACACCGTCTCCGGCAGATGGAGCAGAAGCCAGCAGCCGGCGATCGCGCCGGTGAACGACGCCGGAATCTGCCACCGGAGGCGCGGCCACTGGCCCTCGAGTTCACGCCGGTATCCCCACGTTCCGGACACCCCGCCGGCGACGAGGCCGATCGCGTTGGACATCGTCGCGGTGACCGGCGGGACGCCGAACGCGACCAGCGTCGGGAACGTGATGAGGGTTCCGCTGCCCACGAGGGCGTTGATCGCGCCCGCCCCGACGCCGGCGACGAGTACGACGACTAGTTCCCAGATGGTCACAGTCTCCGAGGGTGCCCTCCGAGATCTACAGCGGCTGCACCGGGGTGGTTTCGACAGGGCTCAACCAGCGGAGAAGACGGCTCAACCAGCGGAGAACGGAGCTCAACCAGCGGAGAACAGGGCTCGACCAGCGGAGAATCTCGCGTCGCGAGACGACGCCCAGTCGACGGGTCGATCAGTTGATGCGGTCTCCGGTGGACGGGTCGAAGAGGTGCACCGCACTGTCGGACTGGCGCAGGCGGATACCCTCACCGCGCTTGGCCGGGGCCCGGTCGGCAGACCGCGCGACCATCACCATCGGATCGCCGTCGAGATTGCGGACCGAGTCGTCGGCGAGGTTGGCGTAGATGTAGGTCTCGCTGCCGAGTTCCTCCAGGAGGGCGACGTCAGCGTTGAGTCCGGTGCCACCGTCGGACAACGCGAGGTGCTCCGGACGGATGCCCACGACCACGGACTCCAGACCGGAACGACGCAGCGCGGCCTGCGCTTCGGCGTCGATGTCCACGGCGGCACCTGACACGGTGATCACACCGTCGACGACCGGCGCCACGAAGAGGTTCATCCCCGGCGAGCCGATGAACCCGGCGACGAATGCGTTGACCGGACGGTCGTACAGTTCCGTCGGCGTGGAGAACTGCTGCAGCACACCGTTCTTGAGGACAGCGACACGATCCCCCATCGTCATCGCCTCGACCTGGTCGTGGGTGACATAGACGGTCGTGGTGCCCAGACGCCGCTGCAGGGCCGCGATCTGGGTACGGGTCTGAACGCGGAGTTTGGCGTCGAGATTCGACAGCGGCTCGTCCATGCAGAAGACCTGCGGTTCGCGAACGATGGCCCTCCCCATGGCGACACGCTGCCGCTGGCCACCCGACAGCTTCGCCGGCTTGCGGTCGAGGAAGTCGGTCAGGTCGAGCAACCGCGCGGCCTCGGCGACCTTGCGCTTGCGCTCGTCGGCGGGCACGCCGCGCATCTTCAACGCGAAACCCATGTTCTCCCCGACGGTCTTGTTGGGGTACAGCGCGTAGTTCTGGAAGACCATCGCGATGTCGCGGTCCTTGGGCGCGACGCCGACCATGTTGTCGCCACCGATCCGGATCTGACCCGAGTCGATCTCTTCGAGCCCGGCGAGCATGCGCAGGGCGGTGGACTTGCCCGAGCCCGACGGTCCGACGAGGACCACGAACTCACCGTCGTCGATGTCCAGGTTCAGTGAGTCGACGGCGAGTTTGTCCGCGCCGGGGTAGACGCAGCAGGCCTTGTCGTAGGTGATGGAAGCCATGATGTTCTCCGGTTTCTACAAAAGTGTTGTGCGAGTGCGTGTCAGACGGAATGGATCACTTGATCGCGCCGAACGAGAGTCCACGGACGAGCTTGTTCTGGGCGATCCAGCCGCAGATGACGACCGGCAGCGCGGCGAGCACGGATGCGGCGGACAGCTGCGCCCAGTACAGGCCCTGGCCGGACATGAAACCGGTCAGGAACACCGGCATCGTCTGCGCGTTGACCGCGGTCATGTTGACGGCGAAGAAGAACTCGTTCCACGAGAAGATCACGCAGATCAGAGCTGTCGCTGCGATTCCCGGCGAGATGAGCGGGAGGATCACTTCACGCACCGAGGTCCACAGACTGGCGCCGTCGATGCTGGCGGCCTCGAGGAGTTCACCGGGGACCTCGAGGAAGAACGACCGCATCATCCACACCGCGATCGGTAGGTTCATCGCGGTGTAGAGGATGACCAGCGTCCAGATGTTGTCGAGCATCCCGATCTCACCGACGATCACGTACAGCGGGATGATTGCGGCGACGATCGGCAGCATCTTGGTGCTGATGAAGAAGAACAGCGCATCCTTGGTCTTGCGTACCGGGCGCAGCGACAGCGCGAACGCAGCCGGCACGCCGAGCAACAGCACCAGGATCGTCGACACGATCGTCGCGAACAAGGAATTCAACAGGGGTGTGGCGATTCCCGCGTCGAAGACGTCGCGGAACTGCTGCAGCGTGGGCTCGAAGAAGAAGGTCGGCGGGTTCGTCGCGGCGTCGCTCTCCTGCTTGAACGCCGTCAGCACCATCCAGAGCACCGGGAAGAAGAACCCGATGGCCAGGATCCAGGTGACGGCGGTGAGGGCTGCCTGGCGCGGTTGTCGCCGACGGCGGATCTCGGTGCCGGACTTGTCTTCTGTATTGCCGGCCGACGCATGGTCGGAGCGAATGTCGGTGGTCATCAGGCCGGCTCCTCTGTTCCGGAGAATGATTTGAAGATCAGTCGCAGGGCGAGCGTGGCGACGACGATCGTGCCGATCACCGTCACGACACCCATCGCGGCGGCCTGGCCGATGTCGAAGCCGAGGAACGCGCGCTGGTAGATGTAGTACGACAGATTCGAACTGGAGACGCCCGGACCACCGGAGGTCATCATGTACACCGCGTCGAAGGTGTTCACCAGATAGATGGCCCCGAGCACCGCACCGAGTTCGATGAACCGGCGCAGATGCGGGAGGGTGAGTTCCCGGAAGAGCCGGAAGCTCGTGGCGCCGTCGACGCGTGCCGCTTCCTGGATGTCACGGGGCATCGATTGCAGGCCCGCGAGGATCAGCAGCATCATGAACGGCGTCCACTGCCAGACCAATTCGGCCATCACGCTCATCAGCGGGAACTCCGACAGCCAGTCGGTCTCGACACCGAACGGACTCAGCGCCCAGTTGACGAGTCCGTTGGTCGGCGAGAGCAAGCTCGTCTTCCACAGCAGCGCGGCCGCCACCGGGGTCACCAGGAACGGCGTGATGAGCAGTGTCCGAACCACGCCCCGGCCCAGGAACTTCCGGTCGAGCAGAAGGGCGAACATCAGACCGAGGAGCACCGAGATGAGCACCGTGCCCACGATCAGCAGGATCGTGTTGACCGTCACCCGCCAGAACTGACTGTCGCCGAAGACCGCGACATAGTTGTCGAGGCCGACGAACGCACGGGAATCCGGACGCACCAGGTTCCATGACTGGGTGGAGTAGTACAGCGTGAACACGAACGGGATCTGCGTGACCACGATCAAGAAGATCAGGGCCGGCAGGAGCGGGCCGCGACGCCGCCAGCCCTCGGCGCGCGTGACGTGATCACGCGAGGACGTCAGCGGTGCCTTCGGGGTCGTGTCGGGTGGTGGAGTGGAGACTGCGGTGGCCATGATCACTGCTCCCTCTGGTAGGACTTGCCGACGACCTGGGCGTACTCTTGTGCCTGGGCGAGCGCGTCGTCGACACTGATCTGACCGGCGATGGCTGCCGAGATCTGTTGACTCACCCGGGTTCCGAGGTCCTGGAACTCCGGGATCGCGAGGAACTGGACGCCGGTGTAGGGCACCGGCTCGAGGGTCGGCTTCAACTGGTTCGCTGCGCGCATCGCGCTCAGTGTCTGCTCGGCGAACGGAGCGGCGAGTTCCTTGTACGCCGGCAGTTCATACGTGGACAGTCGGCTGCCCGGTGGAACGTGACTGGGCCCCAGCGTCTCCGAGACGTACTCGATGTAGCTCTTGCTGGTCATCCACCGGATGAACTTCCACGCCTCGTCCTGGTGCTCGCTGCTGGTGGGGATGCCCAGCGACCAGGTGTAGAGCCAGCCGTTGTCTCCCTTGGCCATACTGGGCGCCGGCAGGTAGCCGACGTCCCCGGCGATCGACGAGGTGTCCGGGCTCTCGAGCACCGACACCGCCGAGGTCGCGTCGTACCACATCGCGACCTGGCCCTGCGACAACAGGTTTCCGCACTCCTGGAAGCCCGACGACGCGGCGCCGGCCTCGCCGTGGTTCCGGACGGTGTCGACGTAGAACTTCACCGCCGCGGCGACCTCCGGACTGTTGAGCTGCGCGTTCCAGTCCTCGTCGTACCAGCGGCCGCCGAAGGCGTTGATCACCGTGTTGAGCGGGGCGAGCACCTCACCCCAGCCGGGCTTGCCGCGCAGGCAGATGCCCGCGGTGCGCTCGTTGTCGAGCTTGGCTGCCGCCTCCGCGACCTGGGGCCACGTCGGCTGGGCCGGCAACGACACCCCCGCCTCGGCGAAGAGCTTCTTGTTGTACATCAGGAACGACGACTCGCCGTAGAAGGGCGCCGAGTACATCGAACCGTCGTGAGAGAGAGCCGTTTTCAGCGTCGGGATGAAGTCGTCGACGTCGTACTCGGGATCGGCATCCATGTACGGGGTCAGATTCACGAGCCAGCCGTACTCGCCCCACATCGGGGTCTCGTAGTTGCTGATCATCACGACGTCGAACTCACCGCCGCCGGTGGCCACCGATGCGGTGATCTTGGCCCGCGCCTCGTTCTCGGAGAGGGTCACGAATCGCACCGTGACGCCGGGATTCTGTTCCTCGAACTGCCTGGACAGCTTCACCGCGTCCTGCATCTGCGAGTTGGAGACCATCGCGACGGTGATCTCGCGACCACCGCCGCCGGTGAGTGAACCGGCGCCGGAGCAGCCGGTCAGCACCAGCGTCACGGTCGCGATGATCGCACCCAGCGCCCATCGCACTCGGTGTCGGGAGAACATCATTGTCCGCCTTTCTCTTGCACCACAAGCCATTCGGCGGTGGCGAGGTCGGTGACGAGAATGGTGGCGTAGCCACCGCGCAGTGCACCGAGGATGGATTCGCGACGGTGTGTGCCACCGGACACGAGGATCGATGTCGGGCAGGCCCGTACCGCGTCGAGGGACACCGAGACGGTCCGATCGACGAGACTGGAGGGCACCGCGACGCCGTGCGCGTCATAGAAGCGTCCGCCGATCTCTCCGACCGCGCCGAGTTCCAGGAGCTCGTCGAGGACGACGGCATCGATGAACGATCCCTCGAACAATGTGGTCGACGTCGACACCGACCCGACGCCGAAGAGCATCACCTGCGCACCACGTGCCGCCGCGAGCGCTTGCGACAGAATCGAATCACGGTTCACGGCGGTGACCGTCTCCGGGTCGACATACAGCGGTGCGACCAGCCGCAGCGGACGGGCATGAAGACGTTCGGAGAACCGGGACAGTGCATGGTCGACGCCGGTGTGGTACTCCACCGAGGTCATCGAGCCGTCCATCTGCACGACCCGCTGACATGACGCCGATGCGGCCATGGCGTCGGCGACAGCCACCTGCTCCGGCCCCCAGGTGAATCCGAAGGTGTCGGTCGCCTGGATGCGGCGGGTGAGCACCGAGGCCCCGGCGCGGCCGAGCGCGGCGTTGCCGGTGGTGGTGCCGTCGGCCACCTCGTCGATGATGAGCACCTCGTCGAGACCGAGGGTCTCCTCCACCGCGCGTTCGAGATCGGTGTGGATCGAGGCCGAGAGGTGCGCCGGCGCAGCCACGGACACGCGGACGAGGCCCTGCGCCCGGGCCCGCGCCACCAGCCGACCGGCGGTCGGCCGCGAGACGCCCAGGCGTGATGCGATCTCGGCCTGGGTGAGCCCCTCGAGGTGGTACATGGTCGCGGCGCGGACGAGAAGACGCAGGTCCTGGCCGGAGTCGGGGGTTCCGCGCGAGGCCGCGCGGACTGTCGAGACGGACGGCTCGCCGTCGTCGCTCGTCGACTTCCGAGGTGCCATGGTCGCGTGCCCCGTCCCTGTCGTCGCCGTCGCTCGTTGAGCCAACGACGGTGAGCATCTGCTCACTGGCGGTCAATGTGCTCAATAAGCTAGCATCCGGGTGTGACCCACGCAACAGCCGATCGCCCCATAGCGGACGTTCCCGACGCGATGCGCGCCGCCGTCCTGCATCCCGATCTCTCGGTGACCACCGAAAGTCGCAGGTCGCCGGACCCGGAGCCCGGTGACGTCACGGTGGCCGTGCGCGCGGTTGGGGTCTGCGGGTCCGACACCCACTACTTTCGTCACGGACGGATCGGCGAGTTCGTGGTCCGCGAACCGCTCGTCCTCGGTCACGAGGCGGCCGGGGTCGTCGTCGCCGTCGGGGAAGGGGTTGACCCGGGCCGGGTCGGCGAGCGGGTGTCCATCGAACCGCAGCGTCCCGACCCGACCACAGCGGAGAGCAGACGCGGTGACTACCACCTGTGCCCACACATGCGGTTCTACGCGACGCCTCCGGTGGACGGCGCCTTCGCCGAATTCGTGACCATCGGAGCCGATTTCGCGCATCCCGTACCACCCGAGGTCTCCGACGAGGCCGCCGCCTTGTTCGAGCCGCTCTCCGTGGGCATCGCCGCGATGCGCAAAGCCGAGGCGTCGGTGGGCGGCTCGGTCCTGATCGCCGGCGCGGGTCCGATCGGCCTGATGGTGGCGCAGGTCGCCCGGGCGTCCGGTCTCGCGCGCATCGTCGTCAGTGAGCCCGATGCGCAGCGACGTTCTCGCGCACTCGAATTCGGTGCCACCACGGTGATCGAACCCGGAACCGGGACCGAACCCGTCGACGCCTTCGTCGATGCCAGCGGTGTCGCGGGTGCGGTCCGGGATGGACTGGCCCGGGTGCGTCCCGGCGGGCGCGTCGTCCTCGTCGGGATGGGCGCCGACTCGATGGAACTGCCGGTGTCGCTCATCCAGAACCGCGAACTGGTGCTGACCGGGGTGTTCCGCTATGCCAACACCTGGCCGACGGCCCTCGCGCTGGTCCGGACCGGCGCCGTCGACCTCGACGCCATGGTCACCGCCAGGTTCGGACTCGACCAACTCGCCGACGCGCTCGACTCCGATCGCGCGCCCGGCACCATCAAAGCCGTGGTCTACCCGTCTGTTTCGAGATACCAGCCCGGGCCCGGCGCCGACACCGCCCCGAACGAGACGGAAGGAACTCGTCGATGAGCACACCCCTGAACAACGAGACGATGTCGGGCCTCGCCGGCGTGGCGGTCCCCACTTACGACCGTTCGGGCGCCACCCCCGGGATCGTGCACTTCGGTGTGGGTGCGTTCCACCGTGCACACCAGGCGATGTACCTCGACCGTCTCCTCGCCACCGATGCGTCGGCGCGCGAGTGGGGCATCTGCGGGGTCGGCGTCCGCACGGCCGACGCCGCGATGCGCGACGCCCTGGGGCCGCAGGACGGACTGTTCACGCTCACCCTCAAACACCCCGACGGCGCCGTCGAGACCTCGGTGATCGGATCGATCGTCGAATACCTCTACGCTCCTGATGATCCCGAGAAGGTCATCGAGCGGCTCAGCGACCCGGCGACACGCATCGTCTCGCTGACGGTGACCGAGGGCGGCTACAACTTCTCACCGTCGACCGGTGAGTTCGACGCCACGAACCCGGACATCGTCGCCGACCTCGAGGCCAGTGCGCCGCCACGCACCGTCTTCGGGCTGGTGACCGAGGCACTCGCGCGGCGCCGGGACCGCGGTGTCCCGTCGTTCACGGTCATGTCGTGCGACAACATCCAGGGCAACGGGCACATGGCACGATCGACCTTCCTCGCCTATGCGCAGCTGCGCGATCCGGAACTGGCCGCGTGGATCGAATCCAACACCCGGTTCCCGAACTCGATGGTGGACCGCATCACCCCGGCCACACCGCCCGAGTTGGCCGCCGAGGTCGCCGATCGCACCGGTGTCGACGACAACTGGCCGGTGGTCGCCGAGCCCTTCACGCAGTGGGTGCTCGAGGACGAGTTCTCGATGGGACGCCCCGCACTGGAGCAGGTGGGAGTCCAGGTCGTCGACGACGTCACCCCGTACGAGCTGATGAAGTTGCGACTGCTCAACGCCGGTCACCAGGCGCTGTGCTACTTCGGATATCTGCTCGGGTACCGCTACGTCCACGACGCGTCGTCCGACCCGGACATCCGGAACCTGCTGCACCGCTACATGACCGAAGAAGGCGCAACCACCCTCCGTCCGCTTCCCGGCGTCGACGTCGAGGAGTACATCGACACCCTCCTCGAACGTTTCGCCAACCCGGCGATCGGTGACACCATCGCGCGACTGTGCCAGGACTCCTCCGACCGCATCCCGAAGTGGCTGGTCCCGGTGATCCGCGAGCGCCTCGAACAGGGCCGGCGAAGCGACCTCGCCGCTGCGGTCGTGGCGAGCTGGACCCGCTACGCCGAGGGCACCGACGAGGCGGGGGAACCGATCGACGTCGTCGACCCCCTTGCGGCCGAACTCGTTCCGCGAGCGCAACGGTCCCGCACCGACCCGCTGGCCTTCGTCGCCGACCCCGAGCTGTTCGGTACCCTCGCCCAGGATCCGCTGTTCACCACTCCGTATCTGTCGGCGCTTGAGTCGTTGCGCAGCAAGGGAACCCGCGCGACACTGATCGACCTGCTCGCATGACGACGCTGGTCGCCGGGATCGATTCGTCGACCCAGTCATGCAAGGTGGTCGTCTGTGACGCCGACACCGGGCAGGTGGTGCGCACCGGGCACGCTGCGCACCCCGCCGGTACCGAGGTACACCCGGATCACTGGTGGGACGCACTGTGCACTGCGGTCGCCGCCGCGGGCGGCTTCGACGACGTCTCCGCGGTGTCCGTGGCGGGCCAGCAGCACGGCATGGTCTGTCTGGACGGGAACGGCCGGGTGGTCCGGGAAGCATTGCTGTGGAACGACACCCGATCCGCACCGAGCGCTGCTGCTCTCGTCGACGAGTTCGGCGGATCCGAGCAGTGGGCACGCTCTGTCGGGGTGGTGCCGGTGGCTTCCATCACCGCGACCAAACTCCGCTGGCTGGCCGACCACGAACCGGCGCACGCCGACGCCACGGCTGCGATCTGCCTTCCGCACGATTGGCTGACCTGGCGACTGCGCGACAGTCACGACCTCGCCGAGCTGACGACCGACCGCAGCGACGCCTCCGGCACCGGCTATTTCAGCGCGGCGACCGGCGAGTACCGAACCGATCTGCTCGAAGCCGCGTTCCGCGGCCGTCGACCACTTCTGCCCCGGGTCCTCGGCCCCGCGGAACGGGCCGGCGGCACGCCGACCGGCGTCGTCGTGGGCGCCGGCGCGGGCGACAACGCCGCAGCCGCACTGGGACTGCACGCCGGCCCCGGGGATGCCGTTGTCTCCCTGGGCACGTCGGGCGTGGTCAGCGCCGTCGGCGACGTGGCGCCGAATGATCCGTCGGGTCTGGTGGCCGGGTTCGCGGACGCGACCGGGCGTCACCTGCCTCTGGTCTGCACCCTGAACGGCGCCCCGGTGCTGGCGTCGACCGCGTCGATGCTCGGCGTGGACCTGGCCGAGTTCGCCCGGTTGGCCATGTCGGCTGAGCCCGGCGCGGGTGGCGTCACGATGGTGCCCTACTTCGCCGGCGAGCGCTCGCCGAACCTCCCCGACGCGACCGGCACGCTGACGGGGCTGACCGCGGCCAACTTCACCCCGGCCGCGATCGCCCGCGCGGCCGTCGAGGGCCTGGTCTCGTCGCTGGTGTTCTGCCGCGAACGGATCGAGCAGCAGGGCATCGACGTCGAGCGTGTGCTGCTCACCGGGGGTGGCGCGAAGTCGGCTGCGGTGCGCCACATCGCACCGGCTCTGTTCGGCGGCGAGGTCGTCGTCCCCGCCGACGGCGAACACGTGGCGCTCGGTGCGGCGCGACAGGCCGCGTGGGCCCTGACCGGTGAACTGCCCGCGTGGGAGACATCGACCCAGACGCTCACCGGGACGCCCACGCCCGAGGTGTACGCGCACTACCGGGAGGCCTCGCTCATGGTGGAACGCGCGGCGGGGCGGTAGGACTGCGGCGGCCCGGATACGCCGAACGTCGGGCGGCCGTGCGCACTTGCCGGGACAATGGCCCGGGGTCGGTACACAACCGAGGAGTGAGCGATGGTCGATTGGGACGGTGACCGGTACGCGGACGTGAGCGCCTTGCAGCGCATGGTCGCCGAGGAGTCGATCTGCGACCTCGAACTCACCGGGACCGAACGCCTGCTGGACATCGGGTGCGGCGACGGCTTCATCACGATGCTGCTCGCCGACCGGCTGCCGTCGGGCTCGGTCGTCGGCGTCGACGCCTCGCGTCGGATGATCGAACGCGCGCTGCTCCGGGTCCCGGCGGACCTGCTGCGCATCCAGTTCCACGTCGACGACGTGCTTGCCCTGCCCTTCGACGACGACTTCGACATCGTGGTGTCGTTCAACGCGCTGCACTGGGTGCACGACCAGGGGGCGGCGCTGCAAGGAATCGCTCGCAGTCTCGTCGACGGCGGTCGGGCGGTGCTGCAGATGGTGTGCGCCACCGAAAGACCGAGTATCGAAGACGTGGCGATGGAGGTCGCGGCGCAACCGGAGCGGAAGCGCTACTTCGACGGCTTCGACGCGCCCTACGTCCACGTGGAACCGTCGCGGTTCGGGGAACTCGCCACCGACGCCGGGTTCATCGTGGACGACCTGACGGTGAAGGATCTGAACTGGCAGTTCGATTCGGTCGACGACTTCCGAGCCTGGTTCGCCGTCGGGGCGTCGGATTGGACGAGCCGCCTACCGGACAGTGCAGTCGACGACTTCGTCGACACGGTCATCGACCGCTACACCGACGTGGTCGGCGAACCCGCACTGTTCCGGTTCAGTCAGTTGCGCGCCTCGTTGTCGAAACCTGCTCGCCCCGAGAACCTCTCCTGACCTCCGGTCACCCCCGTCCCATAACTCGAGAGAACGACATAACCATTGCTCCCTGAGGTGCGAGGAGCGATAGCGCCGCCACCCCCTGCTCCCTGAGGTGCGAGGAGCGATAGCGCCGCCACCCCCTGCTCCCTGAGGTGCGAGGAGCGATAGCGCCGCCACCCCCTGCTCCCTGAGGTGCGAGGAGCGATAGCGACGAGCCACGAAGGGCCTGGTGAGGCACCTTGTGAGGCCCTTCGAGGCTCGCTTCGCTCGCACCTCAGGGAACAGAAGGGTCACCGCTCGCACCTCAGGGAACAGAAGGGTCACCGCTCGCACCTCAGGGAACAGAAGAGGTCACCGCTCGCACCTCAGGGAACAGAAGAGGTCACCGCTCGCACCTCAGGGGAGCACAGTCGAGAGGGGGTTAATCACTCCGGCACGTAGTTGAAGGTGTCCGGATCGGGACCGATGCGTTCGTCGCTGTTGAGGCGGTCGATCTGGGCGACCTCGTCGTCGGACAGTTCGAAGTCGAACAGTGCGAAGTTCTCCTCGACGCGCGAGCGGGTCACCGATTTCGGGAAGACGATGTCGCCGCGCTGGATGTGCCACCGCAGGGTGACCTGGGCGGGCGAGCGGTCTTTGGACTTGGCGATCTCGGTGATCACCGGGTCGTCGGTCACCTTGCCCTGGGCGATCGGGGACCATGCCTCGGTCGCGATGCCGTGCTCGGAGTTGAACGCGCGCAACGGGTTCTGCGACAGATACGGGTGCACCTCGATTTGGTTCACCGCGGGTACGACGTCGGTCTCGTCGAAGAGACGCTGTAGATGCGCCTGCTGGAAGTTCGACACGCCGATCGCTCGCGCCTTGCCGTCGGCGTAGGCCTTCTCGAGCGCCTTCCAGGTCTGGACGTAGTCGCCCACCTCCGGCAGTGGCCAGTGGATCAGGAAGAGGTCGATCTGCTCGACGCCGAGGTCGGCGAGGGTTCCGTCGAGCGCCTTCAGGGCGTCGTCGTAGTCGTGGAAGCCGTTGTTCAGCTTGCTGGTGATGAAGATGTCGTCGCGCGGAATGCCCGAATCGCGGACCGCTTCGCCGACGCCCTTCTCGTTGCCGTACATCTCCGCGGTGTCGATGTGGCGGTATCCGACCTCGAATGCGGTCAGAGTTGCTTCACGCGTGTCCTCCGGCGGAACCTGGAAGACTCCGAAACCCAACTGCGGGATGGTGATTCCGTTGTTCAGTGTGATGTTCGGGACTGCCATGAGCACTTGTCCTCTCTCTAGGGGTCGTCTACACCTGCCCCGCACCCGCGCGGCGGGCGGTGTGGGGCCACGTTGTGGTTCAAGGCCGCCGGCCCGCCCTGGTATTCCCGGCCGGTCACGAACGGGTGCCACCGTCGCCGAGCAACCGGTCGAGGAAATCCGGCGACAACGCGGCCGGAGCGGGACGGTCACCGGCACGAACACCGCGGGCGACGTCGTCGACGAGCCGGGTGAACTCGTCGCCGCCATCCAGCGGGAACCGAACCAAGCCTGACGCTGCGCACTGCGCCAGGACAGCGAGGGTGTGCGCGCGCGCCTCCTGCGTCCGACCGGCCGCAGCGAGACACACCGCCAGTAGTCGTCGCGCCCGCAGAAACGCCCGGTGGCGGCCACTGCCGGCCAACCGGTCCACCCACTCCTGCGCCCACCGACAGGCGACGTCAGGGGCTTCGGCGGACTCGCCGGCGTCAAGCATCAACCGGATCGCGGTCTCGGCATGGAGCTGCGCGACGATCGCCGCGATGCCGCGTGTCGGCACCTCGGCGCCGGCATCGACGCGCGCAGACACCCTACGACGAGCCGGCAGGTGCCTCATCACCTGCTCGTTCTCGGCCACGGCACGCAGCCGTGGGGTGTCGAGCCGCTCGGCGATGTCCACGGCTTCGTCCAGGTAGGACGCCGCGACGGCCCGGTCACCGTGGCACAACGCCACGCGCGCCCCGACGAGGTGGCGAGCCTCGATCATGTCGACGACGCCTTCGGCGGCCCCGATGAAGAAGCTCTCGTCGAGCAGTCGTTCGGCCTCGGACAGATCACCTCGCTCGTACCGGACCGCCGCGAGAAGAGCGCTGGCGAGCTGCGCGCCCTGCGACTGGGTCGACGAACCCTGTTCGCGCGACAACCGCAGTCCCGTACGGAAACATGCTTCGGCACGGTCGAGGTCGAGCTGCTCGACGTAGGCGAGCCCGTCGAGGCCGTAACCGTACATGACCGCGTACGGACCGGTGTTGCGTCGGTGTGCCGGGATCGCGCGTTGTTGCCAGCGGTGAGCCTCGTCGAAGTCGAATCGCAAGGTGGCGCTGAGGGTCCCGACATTGTGGATGGCCGACACGAGGAACGGCGACAACCCGTCGAGGTCGTCGGCCAGGCGCGCCACCAGTTCGTCGAGCCCGTCGAGCCGGTCGAAGATGGCGCGCACGCACGCCTCGGCGATGTCGGCCTCACGCCGAATCCCCAGGGCAGCATCGGACCTCGCCACTCGCTCCAGTGCGACCCGCGCCCGTTCGAGGGAGGCTTCGGCGAGCGCGGCGCGGTGCAGGAGAAGGTTCGCCCACGCGAGCTGCATCTGCAGGATCGGGTTGGCCGCCACCGTCACGGGCGGCAACTTCTCCATCAACGTGATCAGGGTGGTCATTCGCGAGTGTTCGATGAGTGACCGGCCGTCGGTCTCGACGAGTTCGATGGCGCGGTCCGCGTCACCGGCGGCGAGCGCATGGTCGACCGCCTCGGTCAGCATTGCGTGCCCCGCGAACCACTCCGACGCTCTGCGGTGCAGTTGCGGAATGAGTTGCGGCTCATCGCGTTCCAGCCTGCGCCGGAGGAACTCGGCGAACAGGGAGTGGAACCGGAACCACTCCCCGGCCTGATCGACCCGGGTGAGGAACAGGTCACGGAGCTCGACCTCCTCGAGCATGGCCTGTCCGCGCGCCTCGCCGCTCAGCGTGGTCGCGAGATCGGCGCAGATCCGTTCCGGCAGCGAGACGGTGAGCAGGAAATGCAGGACCTCCGGTTCCAGCACGCCCAGGACGTTCTCGGCGAGGAAGTCACCGATGGCATGGTGGCGACCGGAGATGTCGCCGATCAGCTCGCCGGGATGCCCGGATCGGCGCAGCGACACACATGCCAGTTGCAGCGCCGCGACCCAACCGTCGGTCGATGACCACAGTTCGGCGACCTCGTCGCCCCGCAGGTCCAGACCGGCGACATCAAGGAGGAACCGCCCGGCTTCCGCCTCGTCGAAACACAGTGCTCCCATGTCGATCTCGATGATCTCGTCGTGGACGTGCAGGCGACTGACCGGGAGGCCTCGCCGGGTTCGGCTGGTCACGATCACCTGCAGGTGACGGCAACCGTGTTCGAGCAGATAGTCCATCACCCCGATGACCGTCGGGTCCGTCACCCGGTGCCAGTCGTCGACGATGAGCGCGATGCGCCGGCCGTGCGCGTGGACCTCGTTGATCAACGATGTCAACACGTACTCCTCGGCGCGATCGCCGTGCTCCTCGACCGCCGCGGCGAGGTCGCCGACGGCGTCCGGGGCCGCCCGGCGCAGTGCCTCGACGAGGTCGGCGAGAAACCGTGCGACGTCGTTGTCGGTGTCGTCGACCGTCAGCCACGCCACCGGTACGCCGTCGACGGCGAGCTCCTCGGCCCACTGGGCCGCGACCGTGGTCTTCCCGTAGCCGGTGGGTGCGTGGATGAGCGTGAGACGGCGCAGCTTCCCGTCGCGCAGTGTCTTCAGGAGTCGGGTCCTGGTGACCTGCGCTCGAGGCCGGACGGGTGGGCGGAACTTCGTCGACGGCATGGGCAGCGTCATCGTCGTCCGCCGCCGCGGCGGCGTCGTCGAGGTGGCAGGCTCCGAGGACCCGTCCGGCAGCGCCATCCCGTCGAGTGGCACCCCGAGCCGCCGCTGCGCGTTCCGCAGTTCCTCGCCCAGCTCTGCCGCCGACCCGGGGCGGTCCGCGGGTTCGCGCGCCATCGCATGTTCGATGCAGCCGGACACCTCCGCGGGGAATCCGGCCGACGTGAGATCGGGGACTCCTTCGCTCGCGACGCGGAGGAAGTGCGCGACCACTTGCTCCCCGCTGCGCCTCTCGAACGCCGCGTGGCCGGTCAGCGCACAGAACAGGGTCGCGCCCAGCCCATAGACGTCGGAGGTCACCGATGGCGTCGCACCGGCGAGGAGCTCGGGCGCGGTGAAGGCGGGAGAACCGGTGACCAGATCGGCGTCGGTCTCGAAGCCGCCGGAGATCCGGGCGATGCCGAAGTCGGTCAACTGAGGTTCGCCGTATTCGGTGAGCAGGATGTTCCCCGGCTTGATGTCGCGGTGCAGGGTGCCTGCCCGGTGGGCCGTCTCGAGCGCGCCGGCCACCTTGATGCCGAGCCGGAGCACGTCGCGCCAGTCGAGCGGACCGTCCCTGCGGATGCGCAGGTCCAACGACGCGTGGGGGTGGTATTGCATCACGATGAACGGAAACCCCTCGGGCGTGGACCCGACCTCGAGGATGTTGACGATGTTCGGGTGCCCGGAGAGTCGTCCCATCGCACGCTGCTCACGCACGAACCGCTCGAGGTTCTGCGCGTCGAGGTGGTCGGTCAGCACCTTGACCGCGACATCGCGGTCCAATGCGGGCTGGCGGCAGCGATATACGGCACCGTAGCCACCACGACCGATCTCGACCGGATCGGCGAAACCTGCTTCCACCAGTTCACCGGCGACGTCGCGGACGGCACCGCGTTGTGTGGTCAGCGGATCGTTCTCGGCCATGACGTGCCTCGATCGCAGGTCGATCGCGTGGTGCCCTGTCCAGCCTACTCACGCAGACCCCGAACACCCGGGTTTCGTTCTCGAACGGGGTACCCGCGCAGCGGACCGCCCACACCGATTGCGCCCTGCGTTTCCCAACGGTCCTCATCTGTGACAGAGTTGACGGGCGGCCATCGGTCTTGGTGGTTGCGCACACTGAAGAAAGAAGTACAGCAGTATGGCACAGGGAACCGTCAAGTGGTTCAACGGCGAAAAGGGCTTCGGCTTCATCGCTCCCGACGACCAGGGCGCAGATGTCTTCGTCCACTACTCCTCGATCCAAGGTAGCGGCTTCCGCAACCTCGAAGAGAACCAGCGCGTCGAATTCGACGTCGAGCAGGGTGCCAAGGGCCCCCAGGCTACCAACGTCAGCGCGCTCTGAGCTCCTGACTTTCGCGAAACGCCCCGGACGGCCACACGGTCGGATGGGGCGTTTCGTCATCCTGACGAAAACCACCCCCCTCGGCGTAGTCCACGTCACAATTAGGCGGGGCCGGACCCCAGGAGACGTGAGGGTGATGCAGGTGACCGATCCGGTGGTGGTGCTGACCAAAGCCCGTACGTCGTGCGAGATGCGGGCGGTACGCGAGTGGACGGCGGCGAACTATCCGGACGCGACGATCTCCCGATCGGCGGAGATCGACTTCGACGGCATGGCGCCGGAGACGTTGCTCGTGCCTGTCCGGGCGGTCTGGCTCCCGGCGGTCCGGCAGGGTGAGCGGCGGGTCACGCTGGGCGACGTCCTGGTGCTGTCCAATCCCCGGCGGCCGCTCGGAGCGGTCCAGCCGCTGATCCGGAAGAGACGTCCGGACAGTCTCCGCGTCGTTGCCGGTGCACCCGCCACGATCGAGGAACTACGCACCCGGTATGCCCATCACCAGGCGCAGGGTGAGCCGTTCGCCCAGTTCGTCCTGTTCCAGGCGTCGGTGTCGGCCGAGCGAGCCGAACGCCAGATCGTCGGTGATCGCTACAAGGTCCCCCGGCTGGTCGCCGAGCAGATCAGCAGTTCGTCGCGATTCCAGACGTCCGCGGCCAAACTCGCAGCCGAGCTGGGTCGGCCCACCGATGCGGTGGTCGCCGAGGCCACCGACAAACTCTCGACCTTCGTCGCCACCCAGAGCCGGCTCATGGACGACGTGTTCTCGGCGACCTTCAACCGACTGCACGAGCGGGCCTGGAACGTCACCGTCGACGTCGAGAACCTCAACACCCTGCGCACCCTCAACAAGTCCACCGGCCTGATCTTCCTGCCCTCCCACCGGTCCTATGTCGATCCGCTGGTCCTGGCGAAAGTGCTGCGCAACAACGACTTCCCACCCAACCTCGTGCTCGGCGGGAACAATCTCTCGTTCTGGCCGGTGGGCCCGGTGGCCCGCCGCGCCGGCATGATCTTCATCCGGCGCAAGTTCGGCGCGGACCCGGTCTACAAGTTCGCGATGCGCTCCTACCTCGCCTACATCGTCGAGAAGCGCTTCAACCTGGAGTGGTACATCGAGGGCGGTCGCAGCCGGACCGGCAAGCTCCGGAAGCCCAAACTGGGACTGCTCACCTACGTCGTCGACGCGGTGGGGCAGCTCGACGAGGCCGACGTGACGATCGTGCCGACCTCGATCGTGTACGACCAGCTCCAGGAGATCGGCGCGATGGCGGCCGAGGACGCCGGTGGCACGAAGAAGCCCGAGGGCGTCGGGTGGTTGTTGCGCTATGCGAAGGCGCAGCGCGCGTACCTGGGCGAGGCCCGGGTGCGATTCGGGACCCCCATCTCGCTGCGGACCGCTCTCGCCGACGCCGGCGAGGGCCGCGCGCGACTGGAGAAGGTCGCGTTCCGGGTGATGGACGAGATCAATTCCGCCACCCCGATCTCGGCGACCTCGCTGGCCGGTTTCGCCCTCCTCGGCGCGCACGACAGGGCGTACACGCTCGCGGAGATCGAGGCCATCCTGGCTCCCCTGCTCGACTACATCCGCCGGCGCGAGCTACCCGGCCCGGACCCGGCCCTGTGCCGCGGGGTCGGGCTGACCCAGACCCTCCGGGTCCTCGCCGGCAACGGCGTGGTGAGCTGCTTCGACGGCGGTTCCGAACCGGTGTGGTCCATCGTGCCGGACAATCACGCGGTCGCGGCCTACTACCGCAACGGGGCGCTCCATCACTTCGTCGACCGCGCGATCGTCGAGGTCGCCATGATCGCCGTGGCCGACGGTGACGTCCGGGCCGACGACATCCCGCCGGACGAACACCCCGTCGGATACGACGAGACGGCCGACGGTCCGCTCGCCGACGAGGGGCTGCTCGCGGCGTCGCAACGGGAGGCCCTGCGAATCCGCGATCTGCTCAAGTTCGAGTTCTTCTTCCCGGCCAAGACCGAGTTCCTGCACCGACTCGGTCTCGAACTCGATCTGCTGGCCCCGGGCTGGCGTGCCGTGACGCCGACGCAGGAGTGGACCTACGAGGTACTGCACGGCCACACCGGCGGACTCCTCGCCCGACGCACCCTGCAGCCGTTCTTCGACGCCCAACTGGTCTTCGCGACCAAACTCGTGGAACTCGGCACCGCATCGCGCGACAAGGAGGACCTGATCGTCGAATGCCTCGGTCTGGGACGCCAGCTGTCCCTGCAAGGTGTTGTGCGCAGCAAGGATTCGGTTTCCAAGGACCTCTACGACGGCTGTTATCAGCTCGCCGACAACCGCCACCTGATCCACGGCGAGGAGGTCGCGGACCTCGCGACCGCCCGCCGGGACTGGCTCGACGAGGTCGAATCGATGCGCGAGCGGCTGGCCCGGATCGCGTCGATCGAGGATCTCCAGCGTGCCGTGGGCGGAGCCGACACCATGGACACGGTCTGGTCGGAGGGGACACCGTGAGTGCCTTCACCGACCGGATGCGGGCCATCCGGTCGGCACCCACCGGTAAGAAGGTCGCCGCGCTGTTCGACTACGACGGCACCCTGATCGAGGGCTTCTCCGCCGCCGCCATCATGCGAGCACGCTTGCGCAGCATGGAATTCGGTTTCGGCGAACTCGCCGACTTCCTGCTCATCGGATTGCGCGGCGTCGTGTCCGAACAGGACTACGCAGAAGTGCTCGACGCCACGCGTCCCACGTTCGCCGGCAAGACCTACGCCGAGCTGATCGAGTTCGGCGAACACCTCTTCAAATACGAGACGGCGGCCAAGCTGCGGCCGCAGATGTGGCAGATCCTGCGCGCGCATCGGGAGATGGGACACACCATCGTCATCGCGTCGTCGGCGACCCGATTCCAGATCGAACCCATCGCGCGGGAGATCGAGGCCGACTTCGCACTCGCCACCGATGTCGAGGTCGTCGACGGGGTGGTCACCGGCAACATCCGGGGACGCCCGCTCTGGGGTCCGGGAAAAGCCGCTGCGGTACGCACCCTCGCCCGTGAGCACGGCATCGACCTCGACGCCTCCTTCGCCTACAGCGACGGCAACGAGGACATCCCGTACCTGGAGTCGGTGGGCAACCCGGCGGCGGTCTCCCCGCGCCGAATACTGCGGGCGGAGGCCGAATCCCGCGGCTGGCCGATCATCGACCTGAAGAACCCCACGTACAACCGGCTCGGGATGCTGGCCCGAACCGGCGCCTTCTACGGTTCGTTTCTCGCCTCCGCCGCGGTGGGCGTCACCACCGGGCTCGTTCGACGCGATCCCGCCGCACTCGTCGAGGCCCTGCCGACCGGTACCGACGTCGGGCTGTCACTCGCCGGGATCCACGTGCAGGTCCTCGACGGAGGCGAGTACCTCACGTCGGCGCGGCCGTGCGTGTTCCTGTTCAACCACCAGTCGAAACTCGACCTGCCGGTGATGATCAACCTCGTGCGGTCCGAGGCCACGGGGGTGGCCAAGAAGGAGGTGCAACGGGTTCCGGTGGTCGGGCCGATCCTGCAGCAGGCCGGGTTGGTGTTCATCGATCGCGCCGACCCGGGCCGCGCGATCGAACAGCTGGCGCCGGCCGTCACAGCTCTGCGGGACGAGGGAATGTCGCTCGTGGTCGCGCCCGAGGGCACCCGGTCGCCCACACCACGTGTGGGCAGGTTCAAGAAGGGTCCGTTCCACATCGCGATGCAGGCGGGTGTCCCCGTCGTACCGGTGGTCCTGCGTAACACCGGCGAGTTGATGTGGCGCGGTGCGCAACTCATCCGACCGGGGACCGTCGAGGTGATGGTGCTGCCGCCGGTGGACACCAGCGACTGGTCGCCCGACGAGATCGGCGACCGCGCCGAGGAGGTCCGGCAGATGTACATCAGCGCCCTGGCCGACTGGCCGCTGGACTTCTTCGCCGACGACGACGCCCGGCCACCCGTCGAGGTACCGGAAGAGAGGCAAGTGTGAGCGAGGAACCGGACCTGACCGACGGGGTGGACCGACCGCTCGACTGGGCCAACGAGCCCCACATGAGCTCGGTGGACACCATCATGTGGCGAGGCGACACCGATCGCCGGATGCGCGGGACCATCTGCATGCTCGAGGTGTACGACTGCGCCCCGGACTGGGACCGGCTCGTGGCTGCCCACGAATGGGGAAGCCGAATGGCCCCGCGATTCCGGCAGCGCGTCGTCGACTCCCCGTTCGGCATGGGAACGCCCAGCTGGGCAGTCGACCCGGACTTCGACCTGCACTACCATCTGCGCCGAATCCGTCTGGGCGGCAACGGCAGCATGCGTGAGCTGCTCGTCACGTGCGAGCAGCTCGCGATGACCGCGCTCGATGCCGCACGGCCGCCGTGGGAGGGCACGCTGATCGAAGGGCTGCCGGACGGCAAGGCCGCATACTTCCTCAAAGCCCACCATGCGCTCACCGACGGCCTGGGCGCGATCATCGGACTCGCCCAGCTGCATTCGCCCACACGCGAACACAATCCGGGCAAACCCCAGCCGCCGAGTCCCGACCCGGTGAACATCACGCCCGTCGACCTGCTCCGCCGGCAGGTGGGCGAGGAGATCCGGCGGATCCCGCATCGTGTCGACACGACCTTCCGCGGCGTCCGCGCCCTGGCACATCCCCGCCAGGCACTGAGTTCCGTTCTCCGCTATGGTCGCTCGGTTCCACGCGTGGCGGGACTGGTCAGTCCCCCGGGTTCCCCGTTGCTCGCGCACCGGAGCCTGTCGTGGCGTTTCAGTGCGTTCGAGGTCCCGTTCACCGACCTCAAGGCGACCGCGACGGCGACTCGTGCGTCGATCAACGACGTCTACCTCGCCGGGCTCATCGGCGGCTTCCGCCTCTATCACGAGAAGATGGGCACCCCGATCGAGACGATGCCGGTCGCGATCCCGATCTCGGTGCGGCGTCCGGAGGATCCGGCGGGTGGCAACCGGATCGCGGTGGGACGGCTCGCCGGACCGGTCGGGATCGCCGACCCCTTCGAGCGGGTCCTCACCATCCGCGAACAGGTCCGCGTCGCCCGGCACGAACCGGCCGTCGACATCTTCAACACGCTGGGCTCGGTGATGGCCTGGTTGCCCGGATCGGTGCTCATGCAGTTCAGCGGCACGACCAGCCAGAACGATCTGCAGGCCAGCAACGTGCCGGGCATCCCGTGGGACACCTACGTGGCCGGCGCCAAGGTCGAGCGGATGTTCCCGTTCGGCCCGCTGCCCGGTTGCGCGATGATGGCGACGATGATCACCCACAACGGAACGGCCTGTCTCGGAATCAATTCCGACGGCGCCGCGGTCACCGACCTCGAGTTGTTCGCCGACTGCCTCGTCGCCGGTTTCGGTGAGGTGCTGGCTCTCGCCGCCGATGACGACGTCGTGCCGGGGGTTCTGCGACGGGTGGTGTGAGGGAACTCGTGGCCCACGTTCTGTGCATTCGAACCAGTCCGAATGGTCAGAACCGAGTAGAATCGGCTCATGAGAACCCTGAGCAGCACAGAAGCCAAGGCGCGCCTCAACGCCGTGCTGGCTGAGATCGAGAGAACCGGGGAAGAGATCACTATCACCACGCATGGCCGACCCGTCGCAGTACTCAGGCCCGTGGCACCACCTCCGCGTCGATTCGGGCAGTTCCCGGCCATGGTTGTTCCCGACGACTTCGACGCACCGCTGTCCGCCGACGACCTCGAGCGCTGGGAGTCGGGTTCGTGACCGATGTCCTGCTGGACACCAACGCGGTCCTGTGGCTGGTCAGCGAACCGGACCGGCTGTCACCCACCACCTTGGACATCCTCGCGAATCCCGGCAACGCTCTCTACGTGTCGGCTGCGTCGGCCTGGGAAATCGCCATCAAGACGCGGCTGGGCAGACTCGACGGAGCGCCGCTCCTCGCCGCGTGGGAAGAAACCCTCTCGTCCATGTCAGCGACCGACCTCGCCATCGATTCCAGCGACGCGGTGACAGCAGGACAGCTCGCCTGGGAACATCGCGATCCCTTCGATCGCATGATCGTCGCTCAGGCCACCCGCCGAGGTCTGACCATCGCGACGAGCGATCAGGTCATCCAGACCGGCACGCTGACACCTGTCATCGACACTCGCCGGTGAGTCCTCGGTGTCAGTCCCCTCCCCTAGAGAGGAACTCATGGACTTTGATGCGTTCACCACTCTGTGGGAACGCCATCCCGCGTGGCGGCTCCTGCGCGCCCACCACTCCCCGCTCATCCTGACGTTTCTCGGGACATTCTTCGTCGAGGGCAACCGTGGTGCGAGTTCAGCTGGAGAACTGGCCACCGCTCTGGATGATCTGCTCTACGACCTGAACACCTCGCTACCCACCAACGACGGTTCGGTTCGATTTCCCAAAGAACCCCGCGCCTACCTCGAGGATTGGGCCGGCACCGAGGCTGGGTTCCTACGACGCTTCTGCCCCTCCGGCGACGACGAGATCTATTACGAGGTGACGCCGGCTTTCGAGAAGGCGTACGCCTGGATCGTCTCTCTACAGGGCAGAGCGTTCGTCGGTACCGAGTCGCGACTGCACACCGTCGTCGAGCTTCTTCGGCAGATCGTGGACGGCACCGAGGTAGACCCCGAGGTTCGACTGGCAGAGCTGCGGCGGCGTCGCGCCGAGATCGATGCAGAAATCGCCGCGGCCGAGTGCGGCGAACTGACGTATCTGGATCAGACCGGGGTTCGAGACCGCTATCAGCAGGTGGCGTCGACCGCACGTGAACTGCTCGCCGACTTCCGAGAGGTAGAAGACAACTTCCGCCTTCTTGATCGCTCGGCCCGCGAGAAGATCGCGTCCTGGACCGGGCCCAAGGGCGAACTCCTCGCCGACCTGGTGGGCAGCCGATCCGAGATCGCCTCGTCCGATCAAGGTCGTAGCTTCGGGTCGTTCTACGAATTCTTGCTGTCCGATTCGCGCCAGACGGAACTGGCAGACTTGCTTGCGAAGGTGTCGTCGCTGGAGATGATCGACGTCGACGAGCGCATCCGCAGCATCCATCACGACTGGTCCGAGGCTGCCGACCGAACCCAGCGCATGGTCCGACAGATCTCTGAACAGCTACGCCGATTCCTCGACGATCAGGTCTGGCTGGAGAATCGCCGCGTACTCGACCTGGTCCGGTCCGTAGAGGCTAGCGCCCTCGAGATTCGTGGCAGGACACCAGATTTCGGGCTCACTGTGGATCAGACCGGTATCGAGATCGCGCTGCCGTTCGACAGGCCACTCTATCAACAACCCGCCTCTGCGACCGTCGAGAGTCGGGTCGAGGACGCGACCGAGAACCTGGACGCAGACCTGTTGTTCGCCCAGACGTTCGTCGACCAAGCCCGCCTGGCAGCCAACATCCGCAGCATCCTCCCGGAGAGATCGTCGGCACTGCTATCCGATGTGGTCACCATGTATCCGATAGAACAGGGTGCGGCCGAGATCGTCGGTTACCTCGCCCTCGACGATGACGATGTCAGCGTCGACATCGACGACACCGACGAGACCCTGCTCGAGTACGCCGACCCGAGTGACCCGAGCACGGTCAAACGTGCCCGGCTGCCGAGTGTCACTGTGAGGCGACGATGACCGACGACCACGCAATTTCGAGTGCCATAATCCGATTGATGCGGGGCGTGGTGTACCGCGAATCGGACGAGGACATCTGGGCCACACTCGAACGCTCGGGAGCCGGCGTACGCGATCACTTCACCACGATCGGCGTCGATGTCATCGTCGACGAGTCCGAGGGCTACGCCTATCTGCGCTCACACCCGGAAGAGGAAGGCGAAGAGCCACTTCCGCGGTTGGTCCGCAGGCGGGCGCTGACCTACAACGTGAGCCTGCTGCTCGTGCTGCTACGCAAACGCCTGCTGGAGTTCGAGATCACCGGCGGTGAAGGACGACTCGTCCTGTCAACGGATCAGATCGTGGAGATGCTACAACTCTTCCAAGCCGAATCGACGAATGAGGCGCGCCTGGTCGAACAGGCCGATAACACCATCAAGAAGGCCGTCGAACTGGGCTTCCTGCGCCAGTTACGTGGGCAGACCGACCAGTGGGAGGTGCGTCGCATCATCAAGGCGTACGTGGATGCGCAAACACTGTCGGATTTCGCGGGCAAACTGCGCCAATACGCAGGAACCGCGGGCCCCGATGACTGACGGTCTGTTCTCAGCGGTCGAACTCGGGGGTGCCGGAGGCGCCGGGTTCCGATTGCAGCACGTCGAGGTGTTGAACTGGGGCACCTTCGACCGACAGGTGTGGCGGCTCACCCCCGACACAGACACCGCACTACTCACCGGCGACATCGGGTCGGGCAAGTCGACGCTGGTGGATGCGGTGACCACACTGCTGATGCCCGCACACAAGATCGCTTACAACAGGGCCGCGGGAGCTGAGGCCAAGGAACGCACGCTTCGCTCCTACGTCGAAGGCCACTACAAGTCCGAACGACAGGAAGCAACCGGCCGCTCTCGCGCCAAAGGCCTTCGGCAGGAGCGCAATACATACTCGGTCATCCTGGGCGTCTTCAGCAATCGGGGATATGACGAGACGGTCACCCTGGCGCAGGTTTTCCAGCAGCGCGACACCGCCGGACAGCCCTACCGGTTCTACGTCACCGCAACCAAACAACTCGCCATCACGACGGACTTCGCCGATTTCGGTTCAGATTTGCGCGACCTTCGTAAACGCCTACGGTCCGGCGGGGCCGAGGTGGTCGACGAGTTCCCGAAGTACTCCACTTCGCTGCGCCGATTGCTAGGCATCCGATCAGAGCAGGCGTTGGAGCTACTACATCAGACCGTGTCGATGAAGTCCGTGGGCAATCTGAACGATTTCGTGCGCAACCACATGCTCGAGCCGAGCGACGCCGGCGAACGTGTCCGCGACATCATCGACCATTTCGACAATCTCACGAAGTCGTACGACGCGGTCAAACGCGCCCGCGAACTGCTCGAGGCGCTGGATCCCATCGTGGTCGCCACAGAGAAGTACGATGCCGCACTTGCCGAGCGCGAGGCTCTCGACGTACAGCGTGCGGCCATACGCCTGTTCATAGCCGAGAATCGCTCGCGCCTGCTGGCAGACGACATCGCCACCTATACGAGCCAGGGCGAGCAGCTTCTCCGCAACCAGGATGCGGCCAGAGGACGGCTACGCGAGTTGGCCCGCGAACGCGAGTCTCTGATCGAGGAGCGGGCAAGAGCCGGCGGCGATCGAGTCGGCGAACTCGAGCGACTCGCCGCCGTTGCCCGTGACGACGTGGAGAAGCGCCGTCACGGACGATCCCTCTTCGACGCCACCGTCACGGCTGCAGGCTTCGCCCCCGTCACAACGGTTGAGCAGTTCACTGATCTTCACGGCTTCATCACCCGCGAGACCACTACTCGTCGAGGCGAAGAGATCGCTCGATGCTGCAAGCGCCGACGCCATCGGCCGAGAGAAAGAAGCGGCCCGACGTCAGGAGACCATCCGGACCGAGCTCGACGATCTGCAGAAACGCACCAGCAACCTGCCACCCGACCAGGTCCAGATACGCGAACAGCTGGCCACCGACACCGGCCTGACACCTGCCGACCTGCCCTACGCGGGTGAACTGATCGACGTCGTCGAAGACACAGCGAGTGGCGTGGCGCTGCCGAACGTGTCTTGCGTGGCTTCGCACTGTCGCTACTGGTACCGCAGCAGCACTACGATGCCGTGACGAACTGGGTCAACTCCCGCCGACTCACGTTCCACAATCACGGCGGCCGGACTGTCGGTGCCCGGCTCGTGTACGAACGAGTGCCGATCCGTCGAGTTCCCCTGCAGAGAAATGGCTCTGATCTACCGATTCTCGCTGACTGCCTCGAGATCAAGAGCGGGTCGTTCGAGGGCTATCTGCGCGACGAACTCCTCCGGCGCGCCGAACATCAGCGGGCCGCCACCATCGAGGAGTTCCGCGCTGCCAAGCGCGCCGTCACCCGCGAAGGTCAGGTGCGGTCCGGTGGCCGTCACGAGAAGGACGACCGACACCGGGTCGACGACCCACGCCGATGGGTGCTCGGATGGGCCAATGAGCGCAAGATCGCGGTCCTACGAGAGGATCTCGACGAGTCCGACCGCGAGCGCGTGGCTGCTTCGGCGGAGGTGGTGGCGCTGTCGGAGGAACGCGACGCCACCCAGAATCGCAGCGAGTCCCTGGCGCGGCTGGAAGGATTCCATTCCTGGGCCGAGCTCGACATCGAGGAAGCACAACGACGCGTCGCCACCCACGAGGCCGAGCGCGCCCGGCTCGAATCGGGGTCCTCACGCCTTCGCGAGATCACCACGGCGCTGGAGCAGAACGCCGCGCTCGCGGATTCCACGGCTGCCGCGATCGACGACCTCACCGGCAAGCTCGCAACCACCGCCGCCGCGAGTCATCGGGCCGAGCAGGACAAGAAAAGCGACGACGAGTTCGTCGCGGACCACCCGGAGGCTGAACTCGACGCCGCACGAGCATGCTACGACGCTCTGGAACGTCGGCTGGACGGCGGTGTTCCGGCAAGGGCAGCAGACTGCACCACAGCTCAAACGACACTGACCGCGACGCTTCATCAACGGATCGAGCGCCTCACCCGCGAGCTCGGCGGCTTCGGACAGCGCCTAACGCAGCACATGACCGAGGTTCTCCGCCGGTGGCCGGACCTGCGATCGGACATGGATGCCGACGTCGATGCCAGGGCGGATTTCGTCGCCCTCCGCGAACGGGTCGCGACCGACGATCTGCCGCGCTTCGAGTTCGAGTTCAAAGAACAGCTGAACAAGAACGCCATTCAAGAACTCGCCGGCTTCAACAACTGGCTCAACCGGCAGGCCGCATCCATCGACGAACGCGTGCGACGGATCAACGAAGCGCTGGGCGCCGTGCCCTACAACCCCGGTCGGTATATCCGGTTGGAGCGCGAGTCAACCACGAATCAGGATGTGGCACAGTTCCGCTCCGACCTGCGGAACCTGACGAGCGACAGTCTCGCAGTAGACGGCGATCAGTATTCGGAGCAGCGTTTCCTCGACGTCAAACGCATCATCGAGCGCTTCCGCGGACGGGACAATCACGCCGACCTCGACAAGAATTGGACGCGGCGTGTCACCGATGTGCGCAACTGGTTCGTGTTCTCCGCATCCGAACGCGATGTCGAGACGGACGTGGAGTGGGAACTCTACAGCGATTCCGACGGCAAGTCAGGTGGGCAAAAAGAAAAGCTCGCCTATACGATCCTGGCCGCGTCCCTTGCCTACCAGTTCGGACTCGAGTGGGGTGTGAAGAAGTCGCGCGACTTCCGGTTCGCCGTCATCGATGAGGCATTCGGGCGCGGCTCTGACCTGTCGACCCGTTATGCGCTGGACCTGTTCGCCAAATTGGGTCTGCAGCTCCTGATCGTCACCCCTTTGCAGAAGGTGCACGTCATCGAGCCCTACGTGAAGGCGATCGGATTCGTCGACAATCCGACGGGCACTTTTTCACGCCTGCAGACGATGACGATCGAGGAATACCGGTCACGCCGTGACGGGCGTCTGCGGTGACCGATCGTTGGACCACCCCGGCCGACATCGCCATCAAAGCCAGACGCCGCTGGGACGACGGGACGCTGCTCCGGACGTTTGCGAACCGAGAACCATTCGAGCCCATCGAGATTCCGCTGCGCGGGCCCACCGCGTCGCAGATAGGAGCAGATCTCGGCGCCGCTCGCGACTGGGTCACGGCGTTGGACGGCGGACGTCGTGGCGACACCAGGTACTCCCTGGTCTGGCAAACAATCGGCGGCCGGCACGTCGGGCGTAACACGCTTCCACGACGGGCGATCATCTCCACCTATGAGCAGGCGTGGGCACTTCTGAACGTGAAGGCAGCGGTACAGCAGTTCGAGAGGTTGCTCGAGCTCGCCGCCGACGATCCCGCGGTCCACGCGTGGCTGTTCCAGAACCCGTTTCGCGCAATAGATCTGGCATCGGAGTTTCCTCGACTGATCGACGCGCACCGATGGCTTGACACGCATCGGGACTCCCGACGCTACCTGCGTGAGATCAGCGCACCTGGGGTCGACACCAAGTTCACCGAAAGGCACCGGGGAGTCTTGGCGTCGATACTCGGAGTGTCGTCGACGGCGTCCGGTTTCGTGACCGGGCTGGGTTTGCAGACGAAACCAGAGTTCGTGAGACTACGACCGTCACCGTCGCTGGGACTTCTCGAGCACGTTTCGGAGGTGAGCCTCCGAGCTGACGAGCTCACCCGGATCGACTTGCGTCCCTCGCGCGTCCTGGTCATCGAGAACGAGATCACCTATCTCAGCGTCGATGTTCCAGCCCACGGAGCCGTGTTCTGGGGCAAGGGATTCGAGGTCGACAGAATCGGGCGCCTTCCCTGGCTGACCGACGTGCCTGTTCGGTACTGGGGTGACCTCGACACACACGGCTTCGCGATTCTCGACCGGCTACGTGCCTGGCTTCCGCAGACCGAATCGATCTTGATGGATCGCGAAACATTGTTCGCGCATCGCGATCGATGGGTTACCGAGCCGAGCCCCACCACAGCCGCACTCCGCCACCTCTCACCCGCAGAACACGACCTGTACGCCGACCTCGCGGACGACTCGCTCGGTGAGCGGGTTCGGCTCGAGCAGGAACGCATCGACTGGGCGTGGGCTCTGGAGCACCTCGAAAGGTAGACGTGTGCCGACGATCAGATCTGCCACTGCACCGGCTGGGAGATGATGTCGCGGAGCCGTCGGCGGTAGTACCGGGCGGACTCCTGGTTGAAGACGTCCATCGCGGCCGCGGTGGCCTCGACATCGCGAGCGCGCATGGCGTCGAGGATGTCCTGCTGGAGTTCGAAGGCCGCGAGCCGCGTCGCGAGGGGATGCTCGACGGGTTCGGCGTCGCGAACGAGCAGCCACAGCGTCTCCATGACCACCCGCAGTGCGGGATTGCCCGCCGCCTCGTACACCCCGCGCTGGAATGCGGCGTTGTTCTCCTGGAAGTTGGCGTGGTCCTCTGGATGGTCGCGCATCCGGTCCAGTGCCCGCTGCATCGACTCGATCTGCTCGTCGGTGACGTTCTGCGCCGCGGCCCGCGCGACCATCGGTTCGAGCATCAACCGGACGTCGATGACATCACTGATGTTCGCGCCGTTGATCTGGAGGAACAGCTTCATGATGTTGCCGAGCGAATCGAGTTCGGGCCGTTTGGCTATGGGCCCACCGCCGATGCCCGCCTTGATCGTCACGAGGTCTCGGCTCTCGAGGAGCCGCAGCGCCTCACGCACCGTCGTGCGTGCCACGCCGAACTCGCTGACCATCTCCTTCTCGGTCGGCAGGCGCTGACCCTCGACGATGCCACCGCCGAGGATCTGGTCGGCCACCATGTTGGCCACCCGCGCGGACATCTTCTGTCCGCGCGGCTGCCGGGTGGCGGGCTCGTCGGCGACGGTCATGTGACTCCCGTGGTCGGCTGATCGGTCGGTGCCGACACCTTACCCGCCCGGACCTGCCCTCCAATTCGGATCGGGGTGGCAATGGTCGTCCCCGAACGATCGGCGCGGCGGCGAGACGACCCATCGTCGTAACTGTGTACATATTTTGCTCGCTCGATTACCGTGAGTCCCGTTCCGTTCGTTCGCGCCGGGGCCCCGACCGCCCGTCGGCGCAGTCCACGACAGATAGGCACCCATGCAGACCACCTCCCCGGCCTCCGGGAACCTCTCCGTCACCGTGCACCAGCCCGGTATCGCACTCGTCGAGCTCTCGCGGGGCAAGGTCAACGCCATCGACGGGCAGATGTACGAGGACATCGCGGCGACGTTCGACGCGCTGTCCGACGATCAGGACGTGCGCGTGATCGTGCTGACCGGTCAGGGCCGCATCTTCAGCGCGGGCAACGACATCAACGAGTTCCGGACGATGTCCACCGTCAGCGGCGACATCGCGATGCGGCGGGCCCGGCGGGCGCTGTTCAGCGTGCGCGAGTGTCACCTCCCCGTGGTGTCCGCGGTGAACGGCCCGGCCCTGGGAAGCGGGTTCGGACTCGTCGCGCTCTCCGACCTCGTGGTCGCGTCCGAACGCGCCACCTTCGGACTGCCCGAGATGAACGTCGGGGTCCTCGGCGGTGGTCGCTTCACCGCCCGCATGTTGCCCCAGCAGGCGATGCGCCGCATGTTCCTCACCGCCGAACCGGTCGACGCGTCGACCCTGGAGCGGTGGGGAGCACCGATCGAGGTCGTCGCCCACGACGATCTCCTGGAGATCGCGACAGCCCGCGCGCGCTCGATCGCGGAGAAGAGCAGGCACGCCATCGTGCTCGCCAAACAATCTCTGAACGGCTGCGAAGATCTCGACATCCGTCGCGGTTACGAGCTCGAGCAGTCCTTCACCGTGCGATTGTCCGAACACCCCGACTCCAAGACCGCGGTGGAGGCCCAGGTCGCCGACCTCGCACGCAAGTGACGACGTCGGGTCCGCGCCATCGGGCCGCGGACCCGACGCACCGCGTCAGTCCGTCGCGATGGTCAGCAGGAGGTCCCCGCCGTCGACCTCGGTCGATCCCGACACCGCGACACGCTGCACGATCCCGGTGACCGGCGTGGAGATCGAGGCCTCCATCTTCATCGCCTCGATCGTGCCGATCGGTTCACCCCGGCGGAGTTCGTCGCCCTCCTTCACCGACAGCGTCACCACACCGGCGAAGGGTGCGGCGAGTTGCCCCGGGAGGGCGGGGTCGGCCTTCTCCGCGGTGCGTGTCGTCGACTCGACCGAGCGGTCGCGCACCCGAACCGGCCGCAGTTGCCCGTTGAGGATGCAGAGCACGTTGCGCATCCCGGACTCGTCCGGGTCGGAGATCGCCTCGAGCCCGATGAGCAGTTCGACGCCCTTCTCCAGCTCCACGCGATGCTCTTCGTCCTGGCGCAGGCCGTAGAAGAACTGGTTGGTGGACAGCCGAGACGTGTCACCGTAGGTCTCGCGGTGCTCGCGGTACTCGCGATTCGGTCCGGGGAACAGCAACCGGTTGAGCGCATCACGACGCTCCGCCGACGTACCGGCGAGCGCCGCGAGGTCGCTCTCGGTCAGGGCGGTCACCGGGCGGGGGTCGGTGCGGCCCTCGAGGGCGCGCGTGCGCAGCGGCTCCGGCCACCCGCCCGCGGGTTCGCCCAGATCGCCCCGCAGGAAGTCCACCACCGAGTCCGGGATGTCGTAGGCGGTCGGGTCGTCCGCGAACTCGACGGCGCTCGCACCGGCGCCGACGAGTGCCAGCGCGAGATCGCCGACGACCTTCGACGACGGTGTCACCTTGATCAGTCGCCCGAGCACGGTGTCGGCGCCCGCATAGGCCGCCTCGATGTCCTCGAACCGGTCCGCCAGCCCCAATGCCAGGGCCTGCTGCCGCAGGTTGGACAGCTGGCCGCCGGGGATCTCGTGGGCATAGACCCGGCCGGTGGGTGCCGGCAAGCCCGTGTCGAACGGCGAGTACGCCGCCCGGACCGCCTCCCAATATGGCTCGAGAGCGCAG
Organism: Gordonia sp. p3-SID1431; assembly: GCF_025143765.1. Taxonomy (NCBI): domain Bacteria; kingdom Bacillati; phylum Actinomycetota; class Actinomycetes; order Mycobacteriales; family Gordoniaceae; genus Gordonia; species Gordonia sp. p3-SID1431. The sequence continues at coordinate 15,576 of NZ_JAMBDT010000013.1, read as the reverse complement.
CAGGCCGCGAGGTCGATCCCGGTGTCGCGGTCGGTGTTCGCCGTCGCGGCGACGATCGCCGACAACGGTGGCTGACTCGTCGTGCCGGCCAGCGGTGCGCTCGCCCCGTCCACCGCGTCCACCCCGGCCTCCCAGGCGGCGAGGTAGGTCGCCAGCTGCCCGCCGGCGGTGTCGTGGCTGTGCAGATGGACGGGCAGGTCGAACCGCGACCGCAAGGCGCGCACCAGGGTCGACGCCGCGGCCGGGCGCAACAGGCCCGCCATGTCCTTGATCGCCAGGACGTGTGCGCCCGCGTCGACGATCCGTTCGGCCAGCTTCAGGTAGTAGTCCAGGGTGTACAGGGTCTCGCCGGGATCAGAGAGGTCGCCGGTGTAGGACATGGCCACCTCCGCCACCGCGGTCCCCGTCTCCCGCACCGCGTCGATGGCCGGCCGCATCGCGTCGATGTTGTTCAACGCGTCGAAGATCCGGAACACGTCGACGCCCGTGGCCGCCGCCTCGCGGACGAATGCGTCGTTCACCTCCACCGGGTACGGCGTGTACCCGACGGTGTTCTTGCCGCGCAACAGCATCTGCAGGCAGACGTTGGGCATCGCCGTGCGCAGGGCCGCCAGGCGTTGCCAGGGATCCTCCTTGAGGAATCGCAGCGCGACGTCGTAGGTCGCCCCACCCCACGCCTCGACCGACCACAGCTGCGGGGTCATCCGCGCGACGTGCGGTGCGACGGTCACCAGGTCCCGGCTGCGCACGCGGGTGGCGAGCAGCGACTGATGCGCGTCGCGGAAGGTGGTGTCGGTCAGCGCGAGTGCCGTCGACGCGCGGAGCTCGGCGGCGAAACCGTCCGGCCCCAGCTCCCGGAGTCGATCGCGCGACCCCGGCGGCGGTGGGGACGTGAGGTCGATCGCCGGCAGTTTGTCGACCGGGTACACCGCGGACGGTCGCTCGCCGTGCGGTCGGTTCACGGTGACGTCGGCGAGATACCGCAGGATCCGGGTACCGCGGTCGGCGGAGGCGTGCTGCTCGAGCAGGTCCGGTCGGGATTCGATGAACGAGGTGGTGACCCGCCACGCGCCGAAGTCGTCGTCGGCGAGAACCGCCTGCAGGAACGGGATGTTGGTGGCGACGCCCCGGACCCGGAACTCGGCGATCGCCCGGCGTGCGCGCGCCCGCGCGGTCTCCAGGTCCCGGCCGCGACAGGTCAGCTTCACGAGCATCGAGTCGAAGTGGGAGCCGATCTCGGACCCCAGTCCGACGCTCCCGTCCAGACGGACACCCGAGCCACCGGGCGTGCGGTAGGCGGTGATCCGCCCGGTGTCGGGCCGGAAGCCGTCGGTCACGTCCTCGGTCGTGATGCGGCATTGCACTGCCGCGCCGCGGATCTCGATCGAATCCTGGGTCAGTCCCAGCTCCCGCAGCGTCGCACCGGATGCGATCTGCATCTGGGTGGCGACGAGATCGACGTCGGTGATCTCCTCGGTGATCGTGTGTTCCACCTGGATGCGCGGGTTCATCTCGATGAACACGTGCCGACCGTCGGAACCGAGCAGGAACTCCACCGTCCCGGCGCAGGTGTACCCGATGTGCCTGGCGAAAGCCACTGCATCCGAACAGATCCGATCACGGACAGCCGGGTCGAGCGCGGGTGCGGGGGCCACCTCGACGACCTTCTGGTGGCGACGCTGGAGCGAACAGTCGCGTTCGTAGAGATGGATGACCTCGCCGGTGGCGTCCCCGAGGACCTGCACCTCGATGTGCCGGGCGTCGACCACCGCCCGCTCCAGGAAGACCGTGCCGTCGCCGAAGGCCGTCATGGCCTCGCGCGAGGCCGCCTCGATCGCCCCGCGCAGCCGCGACGGCTCATCGACGCGACGCATGCCGCGCCCGCCACCACCGGCGACCGCCTTGACGAACAAGGGGAAACCGACGGTATCCGCCGCGGCCACGAGCTCGTCCACATCACTCGACGGGGTCGACGAGGTCAGCACCGGGAGACCGGCCTCGGCGGCGGCCGCCACGGCCCGGGACTTGTCGCCGGCGAGTTCGAGCACCTCGGCGGACGGGCCGATGAAGGTGATCTGCCGGGTCGCACACGCACGGGCCAACTCGGCGTTCTCGGAGAGGAAGCCGTACCCGGGGTACACCGCATCGGCTCCGGACGTCGCCGCGACGCGGACCATCTCGTCGACCGAGAGGTACGCGCGGACCGGATGCCCGCGTTCGCCGATCTCGTAGGCTTCGAACGCCTTGGCCCGATGAACGGAGTTGCGGTCCTCGTGGGGGTAGACGGCCACCGTGCTCGCGCCGAGCTCGACCGCGGCACGAAAAGCCCGTACCGCGATCTCGCCTCTGTTCGCGACCAGCACCTTCTCGAACATGGGTTTCCTTTCGTCACCGGATGCGCCGGAAGTAGCCACGCGAGAAGCGGGCGGCGCGGGAAGGATGTGACCCACATCTCTGGGTCTGGCGTCAGGTTACTCTATTCCAAGTAAAGTTACTTAGCGCCGCAACCGGCAAAGGCTTTACCTCCAAACTGCTGAGAAATATCTCTGTACATGTTTCATCTGTCCCAGGTTTCTATAGTGTGACTTGACATACAGCCTGTCACCTCGATGAGGAGGAACACATGAGTGACGAGCAGTCCGCGGGGGCGGTCGACATCGATCGCTGGATCACCGACTGGGAGTTCAGCAGCCGATACCCGGTGTACACACGCGCCAACGCCGGCGAAGTGCTGCCCGACCCGTCGAGTGCGCTGAACGTCACGATGGTCTGGAACAAGGGCCTCAACATCGGCTGGCGCCAGGGCTACGTCGACAACCTCGGCACTCACCTTGCCGAGGAGATCGACGAGGTGATGCCCGAGATCATCGGCAACTTCGGCGGCTACCACTACACGAACTTCTCGATGACCGAGCTCAACGGCGCCCGGCTCCCGGGGCTGACCGTGCCGGTGTGGAACAGCCTGTGGGTGGGCGACCACCCCGACATCCCCGAGTACGTACCCAAGCCGGGCGACGAGAACGCCGAACTGACGGCTGGTCTCGCCGAGAAGACCGCCTGGGCTCTCACGACCGATGAGTTCCCCGAAGCCGAGGAGGCCAAGCGGCGCGCCGACCGGGCACGCGACCAGCGTCCCGATCTCGCCGCGATGAGCGATGCCGAACTCGTCGGCCACGCTCGCTCGCTGCTCCCCGACCTCATCTACTGCTACGCCTATCACCCGGTCACCACGACGCTGTCGACGATGGGTCCGGCCGTGGCCGGTCAACTCCTCGAAACCATCGGCGAGGCAGACAAACTCGGCGATCTGCTCAGCGGACTGGGCGGCGTGGACTCGGCCGCCCCGTCGTATGCGATGTGGAAGCTCGGGCGCCTCGTCGCCGGTTCGTCCGAACTGACCGGGATCTTCGACGACGGACTCGCCTCCGCCCTCGACGCGATCACCGCGAGTGACTCCGCCAACGCCGCGAGGTTCCGAGAGGAGTTCGACGACTTCCTCTACCGCTACGGCTCGCGCGCACCGAACGAATGGGACATCCGATCGGACAGCTGGGAGACCAAACCCGTGCTGGCACTGATGGCCATCAACGGGATGCGCAACAGCCCGCCGGAGGCCGATCCCGAAGCGATCCTGCGCCGCAATCAGGACAAGCGTCTCGCCCTCACCGAGGACCTCGCCGCGAAGATGCCCGACGTGGAGTCGGCCACCGCGTTCCGCAACGCGGCGAAGTCGATCACCAAGTTCATGCCGTGGCGGGAGCGCACGAAGACCGCGTGCGTGAAGATCATGGGCGAGATGCGGGCCGCCCTCTACGAACTCGGACACCGGATGGTCGGACGCGGGATCATGGACGACCATCACGACATCACGATGCTCGTCGACGACGAGCTCGATCGCTTTGTCGCCGAACCCGAGTCGTTCGCGGACACCATCAAGGAGCGACGCGAGCAGTATCTCGCCCTGTTCGATCTGCAACCGCCGTTCTTCCTGTTCGAACCGCTCCCCCTCTCGCAGTGGCCCCGGCGCACCGGGCAGCGGGTGGACCCCGCGGTGCCCGGTGACGTCCTCTCCGGAGTCGGCGGCGCCCCGGGCGTCGCCCGGGGACGTGCGCGAATCCTGCACGACCCGTACGAGGCCGAGCAGCTGGAGGAAGGCGACATCCTCGTCGCACCGCAGACCGATCCCGCCTGGACGCCGTTGTTCGTCTTCGCGGGCGGTGTCGTCGTGAATGTCGGCGCGACGATCACCCACTCGTCCATCGTGTGTCGTGAGCTCGGAATCCCATGCGCCGTATCGGTTCAGGACGCGACGGCCCGCATCCCGGACGGCGCGATGATCGAGGTCGACGGCAACACCGGGTCGGTGACGATCCTCTGATGGCGATGACTGACGGCGCCCGCGGCACGACGATCGGGCTCGCCCTCCCCCAGCTCGGCGAGCACGTCGATGCCGCGGCCGTCCGCGACTTCGCGGTGGCCGCCGAGGAACTCGGATTCACCGGACTGTGGGCGCAGGAACACCTCTTCTACTCCGAGCAGAACGCGTCGGTCTACGGTGGCCGGCACACCACGGCGGTGCACCCCGCCTACCGTTCGGTGCTCGGGGCCACCGAGCTCATGGCATTCGTCGCGTCGTGCACCCGGCGGGCGCTGATCGGGAGCAGCATCCTGGTTGCCGGGTACCACCGTCCGGTCGAGCTCGCACAGCGTCTGGCCACTCTCGACGTGCTCTCCGGCGGACGTCTCGTCGCCGGGCTGGGCGTCGGCTGGTCCGACGAAGAACATCGACTCATGGACGTCGACCCCCGGACGCGCGGGCGCCGGATGGACGAACTCGTCCGCGCCGTCCAGGCGTGCTGGGGACCGGATCCCGTCGAGTTCGACGGGGAGTTCTTTACCATCCCGACCTCCACCGTGCGGCCGAAGCCGGTCCAGACACCACATCCGCCGCTGCTGTCCGGGCTGCGGTCGGAACGCGGTCTCGCCCGCACCGCGGCACTGTTCGACATCTGGAATCCCAGCAGCGGCACAGCCGAGGCCCTGCAAGCCCAGCTCGACGGGATGGCCGCGCAGCGTCCCGCCGGACGGGCCCCGGTCCGGCTGTTCCTGCGGTCCTACCTCCAGCGCCCCACCGACCCGGTGGGATCCGGCGGACAGGGCATCGACGGTGTGGCCGCCGATATCGCCACCGCGAAGGCGGTCGGTGCGGAACACTTCATCATCGAATGCAATTTCTCCGACGACATCCGGTCGCCGGAGGACTGGGCCACCATGCCCGAGCGGCTGGCGCCGCTGATCCAACTCGTGCGCGACGACAGCTCCGCGGTGCCCGACTCGTCGGGCGCCACCCGGCCCCAGAAGGAGAACGCATCATGAAAGCTGCTGTCTGGGAGGGCAGTACACCGACACTCGCCGTCGAGGAGATCCCGCGGCCGACGCCCCGTCGTGGCGAGATCCTGCTCAAGGTCACCGCGTGCGGGGTCTGTCACACCGACCTGCATGTACTGAAGTCCGAGGTGAACTTCCCCGCTCCCGCGGTCCTCGGCCACGAGGTCTCCGGCGTGGTCGAGGAACTCGGCGACGGCGTCGACACCCTCGCGGTGGGCGATCGGGTCGTGTGCAGCTTCATCATGCCGTGCGGCGAGTGTCGCCACTGCGCGCGCGGACTGGACGATCTGTGCGAGAAGTTCTTCGCCCACAACCGGCTCAACGGCACGCTCTACGACGGCGAGACCCGGTTGGCCCGCGCCGACGGCACCCCGCTGGCGATGTACTCGATGGGCGGACTCGCCGAGTACTGCGTCGTCCCCGCGTCGGACGCCTTCGTCGTCCCCGACGGGGTCGGACTGGGTGAGGTCTCCATCCTCGGCTGCAGTTCGTTCACCGCGCTCGGCGCCGTGACCAACGCCGAGCTGCGGCTGGCCGACCGCATCGCCGTCGTGGCGGCCGGCGGCGTGGGATCGTCGATAGTCCAATTCGCGGCAGCGGCCGGAGTCGCCCAGATCATCGCGATCGACGTCAACGACGACAAGCTCAAGGCGGTGGCGGAACTCGGTGCGACTCATACCGTGAACTCGCGCGACACCGACGTCGTCGCCGAGGTACGGGCACTGACCGACGGCCACGGCGTCGACGTCGCCTTCGAGGCCCTCGGGCACCCGAGCACCTTCGCGACCGCGCTGGACATCCTCGACGACGGGGGCCGCGCCGTGGTCGTCGGGATCGCGCCGGCCGGCACGCCCGGTGAGCTCGACCTGGCCCGTCTCGTGCGCCGCAGCCTGCAGATCCGCGGTTCCTATGGCGCGAAGGCACGACGTGACATGCCGGCGCTGCTGCGCATGGTCGCCGGCGGGATCGTGGAGCCAGAACGTGTGATCACCCGCCGCTACCGCCTCGACGAGGTCGACGAGGCCTACCAGGCCCTCGCCCGCGGCGAGATCGTCGGCCGGGCGATCATCGAGATGGACTCCGAATGACCGACACCGTGTCCGGCACCGTCGCCATCGTGACCGGTGCCGGCTCGGGCATCGGCCGTGCGGTGACCGAGCTCTTGGTCGGTCGCGGGAGTTCGGTTGTCGCGGTCGACAACTCGCCTGCGGTTCTGGACGAGCTCGCGGACCGGCCGCGGATCGTCCCGCTCGTGGGGGATGTGACGTCGGCCGACGACAACCGGCGCGCGGTCGAGACGGCGGAACAGCGCTTCGGCCGGCTCGACGCGTTGATCCTCAATGCCGGGGTGCCCGCTTCCGGGTCCATCGAGACCCTGGACCTCGACGTCTTCGACCGATCCCTCGATGTCAACCTCCGGTCGGTGGTTCTCGGTGTGCGCGAGGCGATCCCCGCCTTCCGGCGATCCGGGGGCGGTGCGGTGGTGGTGACGGCGTCGGCGACGGCCCTGGGCGGCGAACCCAACCGCTGGCCGTACGCCGCGGCGAAGGCCGGCGCGGTCAACCTCGCCCGGTCACTGGCCCTCGACCTCGCCGTCGACGGCATCCGGGTCAACTCAGTCTGTCCCGGCCCCATCGAGACCGGGATGACTCGACGCATCGCGGTCAACACCCCCGAACGCTACGAGTCCCTGCGTCGGATGGTTCCACTGCAACGCTGGGGCACGGCCGACGAGGTCGCCGAGGTGATCGCGTTCCTCGCCTCGCCGCTGGCCTCGTTCGTCATCACCGGTGCCATCCTCAGCGTCGACGGTGGGACCGCGTCCTACTGAGTTACGCCCCTCTGCAACCTGGCGACAGCCCGTCTGCCACCGCTCCTCGCACCTCAGGGAGCAAGGGTTGTGGCGTTCTCTCGGATTAGGGCGCATGGGGCCTCTGTTCGCTGAATCGATAGAAACACAGGAGGTCGGGCCCGCGACCGGCAGACTTCAACTCGACCGATGGACTCCGATCGAGGTCCAGGAGTCGAGTTGAAGTCTGCCGGTCACGAAACGGGGCATCGGGGAACGCTCTGACCCTCAGAACGTCCCGCGAACCGCCCAGTCCACGCACCGGCCGAGGATGGTCCGGTACTCCGGCACCTCCCAGCTCCCCCGGTCGACCCGTCCGAGATCGTCGATACCCAGGTCTTGGACATCGAACCGGCCGCGGCAGTGCCCGAGCGTGAAGTAGCAGACGGTTCCGGCGTCATGCTGCTTGAGGTAGAGGACCGGCAACGGATCGTCGGAGGTGTTGTGCCCTCGGCGAAACCGGTCGACTCGCCGACGAACCGCGTGTGGGCGAGAACCTCTATCGGCTCGAACAATTCGCTCACGTAGAGCTCGTCGACGGCGTAGAAGGCCTCGACACCTGCCACGAGCGGATGATCGGGCGCGGCGATCTCGACCCGGTACGGCGCGATCGGCGGATGCCCGAGGAACTGACTGCCGACGAGCTGCGGCAGCACGCCCATGGTGCGTGGGGTGACGTACTTGCTCGGCGACCCCGGTGGCGTCGGCTCGATCGCGGAGTTGGTGGCGTGCAACGCGAGCCATCGACCGCCGCGTGCGAGGAACTCCGTGAGCGACCGCTGCGCGGCCTCGTCCGGAATCCGGTTGCACGTGTAGGTGATCAGCAGATCCGCGTCGTCGATGGCCGGGATCGCACCCGCGTAGTCGTCGAAGACTCGCGTTCGCACCACTTCGTGATCGGCCAGCAGCGTGAGGATCTGCAGTCTCGCGTAGTCGAAGTCGTGCCATTGCCCACCGCAGATGACTACCGCGTCGAGGCGGCCGGCGGGTCCGGACATGTCGCTCCTCGAGATCTCAGGCGTGTGCGTGCAGGGGTTTGCCCGCCAGCGCGAGGTGGGCTTCGCCGAGCGCCTCGGCCAGGGTCGGATGCGCGTGCACCAGGTTCGCGACGTCGTCGGCGGTCGCCTCCCAGTTGTAGATCAGCTGTGCCTCACCGATGAGCTCACCGACCCGATCACCGACGAGATGGATTCCCACGACGGGTCCGTCGGACCCGGCACGGACAATCTTCACCCCACCCGACGTCTGGAGGATGCGGCTCTTGCCGTTGCCACCCAGGTCGTAGATGGCGGTGGTGACGTCACCGTGCCGTTAGACGGCCTCGGCCTCGGTCAGCCCGATCGAAGCAACCTCGGGGTGGGAGTAGGTGACGCGGGGAATCCCACTGTCCGCGACCGGCACACAATCGAGGCCGGCCAGTTGCTCCGCCACGAAGATCCCGTTCGCGAACCCGCGATGGGCGAGCTGCGGTCCCGGCACGATGTCGCCGACCGCGTAAACGCCCGCCACAGTGGTCTGCAGCGCATCGTCGACCTCGACGAACCCGTGGTCGAGTCGGATGCCCGCCTCCTCGAGCCCGAGACCGGACGTCCGCGGACCACGCCCTACCGCCACCAGCAGGATGTCGGCGTGCAACGGTTCCGACTCGCCGGCGAGATCGACGGTGACCCCGGCATCGGTCACGCGCGCGGCGGACAGCATGGCCCCGGTTCGAATCGTGATGCCGCGCTTGCGGAACGCTCGGGTCAACTGCTTCGACGACCACTCGTCCTCAGTCGGGACCAGTCGTGGTGCCGCCTCCACGATGGTGACCTCGACGCCGAGCGACGCCCACAGACTGGCGAACTCGCAACCGATCACACCGCCGCCCAGGACGATCGCCGACCTCGGGATCGAATCCAGCTCCAGCGCACGGTCGCTGGTCATGATCGGACCGCCGATGTCGATGCCCGGCAGGGTCCGCGACTGCGATCCGGTGGCAAGGACAAGGGCCTCACCCCGGTGCCGAGAGGTCCCCCCGTCCGCGAGATCGACCGCGACCGTTCGGTCCCCGACGACGCGGCCGTGACCACGCACCACGCGAATCGCCCGCGAGGCGATCAGTCCCTCGAGGCCGCGGTACAGACCGTCGACGACCTTCTGCTTGTACGCATGCACCGCGGTGATGTCGACACCGTCGAGCGAAGCCTTGATTCCGAAATCGGCCGCAGAGCGCACGGAGTCGACGATCTCCGCGGCATGCAGCAGCGCCTTGGTGGGGATACAACCGTTGTGCAGGCAGGTACCGCCGAGCTTGCCGGACTCCACCAGGACGACCGACATGCCGAGCTGCGCGGCGCGCAGGGCACACGAGTATCCGCCCGAACCGCCGCCGAGGACGACGACGTCGGCGGTCTCGGTGGAGTCCGCGCTCATCTCAGAAGTCGAATCGGTTGGTGAAGCCGCCGTCGACGACCAGGTTGGTGCCCGTGATGTGACCGGCGGCGGGCGACGCCAGGAAGGTCACCGCGTTGGCGACATCTTGGGCGGCGGCCAGCTTGCCCAGTGCGGCGGACGACAGCGCCGCGTCATAGAGTTGCGGGCGCTGCTCCTTGATGGTGTCCCAGGGTCCGCCTTCGAAGTAGACCGGACCGGGCGACACCGCGTTGACGCGAATCCCCTTGGCTCCCGAACCACGTGCCTGCGCCGAGGAGTGCTGCAACACGGCGGCTTTGAGCGCGCCATAGCTGTTGGCGGTGGTGATCGGGCCGGCCTCGATGGCCGATGTCGTACTGATAGTGACGACCGACGCGGCCGAGCTCTTCTCCAGATGCGGTGTCGCCGCCTCGATGAAGCCGACCAGGCTCATCAGATCGACGTTGAAGCTGTTCTCCCAGGCCTCGCGCCCCTTACCGGTCATCGCCGATGCGTTCACGATGACGATGTCGACCCCGCCGAGCGCCTCGGCCGCGTCGTCGACGAAGGACGTGACCGCGGTGGAGTCGCCGACGTCGACGGACTTCCAGAACACCGTGCCGGACTCCGACAGTTCGTCGGCGACGGTCTTGAGTTGGGCTTCGCCACGGGCGCAGATGCCCACGGACGCCCCCTCGGCAAGGAGGGTCTTGGCGATGGCGAGGCCGATGCCCTTGCTCGCACCGCTGATGAGGGCGCGCTTTCCGGTGAGGTCGAGATCCATGTCGGGTCCTTCTTCTTTCGGTCGTGCTGGCGGTTCGGGGCTGGTTGTTCTGGCGGGGTCGGACTAGAGGTTCATCGCGCCGACGGAGGTCTGGAAGTCGAGCACGTGTGTGAAGTCGTTGACGGACTGCACCGCACGGCGGGTGTCCGCACCGCGCAACACGTTGACCGACGTGTGGTGAACGCGGACCGGCATGTCGAAACCGCTTCCGAGCGCGTCGGCGAGCACGGCATTGATCACCCCGCTGTGGCAGGTGACCACCACGCGCTCGCCGAGGTGCGCGTCGACGATCCGGCCGATCTCGCCGAGCACTCGCGCGCGGAAGGCCCCCGGGTCCTCCGCGTACGGGAACGGTTCGTAGCTGCGGGTCCTGATGTGTTCGCGGAAGATCCGGGATATCTCGTCGTGCGGAAGGGTCTCGAACGGCGATTCGTCGGCAGGGAAGGACTGCCACGGCTCGTACTCGGTCAGGGTGTCGCGGACGATCGGTTCCAGACCGTGATGGGCGGCAATGGCCCGGCCGGTGTCGAGGGCCCGGCGCAGCGGCGAACTGTAGACGGCATCGACGGTGTGGGTGGCGAGCCGGTCGGCCACGGCGCGCACCTGTCGCTGCCCGAGGTCGGACAGAGGCGGATCGACGGTCTCGGCTGCGCTGAGCTCCTTGCTCAGCGCCTGCTCGCCGTGGCGGATGAGCACGAGTTCGCACAGTCCGGCCAGCGGCGCGAACGGGTTGTCGAGGTCGATCGAGCGCGCGCGGGTCTGGTTGGGCACGGCTCCAGTGAACCACAAACTAGTTTCTCTATAAAGATACTATCGCGAACCGCCTGTTCAGATGCACGATCAGACGTCGAAGCTATAGGTTCGAGGGTGTCACATCACACGCTGGCGATGTCGGCGGCGAGCTCACGCACCTCGTCGGAGAAGCGCCGGCGCCCCAGGTTCGCGAGGACGACGTCCTCGGTGAGCCACGACGACGCGGACACCTCGAGGAGGCTGGACAGTGCCGTTGCCGCAGCGGCCTGCTTGGCCTTGGACGTGATGCGGTCCCGCACCCGCAACTCGGCGGAGAAGATCGCGAGCATCTCCAGACGCACCTCCCGGCGCAGCGCCTCGATCGACAGACTCCATCCGGGCGACCGCACGAAGTAGACCAGCGACGCCGCCCGGTGGGCGTCGGTCCACTCGAGAACCGAGATGATCACGTCGCCGAGCGAGGCGTCGGGATCGGCGTCGATCTCCGTGCGCAGTTGGGTGAGCATCTGCTCGGCGAAGATCCGCAGTCCGCCGAGGAGTACCTCCTCCTTGGAGGGATAGTGGTAATACACTGCCGCCGAGGTCATCTGCGCCTCAGCGGCGATGTCGGCGACGGTGACGTCCTCGATCGACCGCATCGAGTACAGGTGCATCGCCGCCTCGACGACGACGTCGCGTCGAGACGGCCGGTGCGCGGCCCGCTTCGCGCCGCTGCCGCCACTCGGAGCGCTCGCCGACGCGCGCCCGGCGTTGCGTCGGCCGGAAGTGCTTCGTCCTGAGGGATTCTTGCCCGCCATGCGATAGATCATGACAGCATCGGGGGCTGCCACGGGCTGTGCCATCCTGATGGCACGCCGTGAACGGAACCGGGAGGTCTGCGCCACGGCGGATCGGGACGGGGAGCACGGCGAGGAGGACGTATGGCGAGATCGAGGCGAGACAACGCCCGGCCGGCCGACGGCATGTCGGAGTCGGACGCCGACTGGCTCGGCTGGGATTCGACCCCGGCTGCCGACGACATCGCACTGGCGGCCGCGGATCCGGGGGCGGGCACCGGCCCACAGGAGGACGTCGATCCCGACGCCGCACCCGACATCTCGCCGGTGGAACACGAGGCCGGCGCCGAGGGCGCACCGCCGGACTCACCGGTCCAGAACGGGTCGGGCGCCGGCAATGGCACGACCGCGCACCGTCCGTCGCGGCGGCATCTCATCGTGAAGGCCGCGGTTCGGGTGTTCTCGCGAAAGGGGTTCGCGGAGGCCTCCATCCAGGAGATCGCCACCGAGGCGGGAATGGTCCCGACCGCGGTCTACTATCACTTCGCCAGCAAAGAGGAGCTCTTCGAGAGCGCACTCGGCTATGCGATGGACGCGAGTTCGGCCGCGGCGCAGTCGGCTCGACCGGACGATGTGTCCGCGAGCGCGGACTCGTTCAAGGACGTCGTCGCCGCGGTCTGGGACTGGACCGCCGAGCACCCCAATTCCGCCCGCATGCTGTTCCTGCAGATGGCCGGCGGCGCGACCCCCGGGACCCGGCTGCTGACGAAGGAGTACGAGGAACGGCACATCCGACGTGCGTTCGACTACTTCCCGGCCGGTGAGGACCCGCCCAACCGGCGTGCGGCCACCGCACAGCACGCGGCGCGCACCCTCCGGGTCCGGACGATGATCGCGATGACCATCGCCATCCAACCCCTGCGTATCGAGGGTGGGCCGCTGTCGGACATCCCGGTCCCCAGTCTGCGCACCGCGACGACCGACGTCTGCACCAAGATGATCGAAGGCCGCTGACCCGAGCCGAGCCCGTCGAGTAACTTTAATTCCGAAACAGTTACTCCGATGCAGGTTGGACTCGATCATGCGCATCCTCGCGATCACCGGCGGCCACTCCTTCGACCGAGCCGCCTTCGCCGATCTCCTCGACGCCCTTCCCGGTGAGGTCACCTGGCGCGAACATCCCGACGCCGCGATCGGGCCCGACGACCTCGCCGACCACGACGTGTCCCTTCACTACGACATGCCGGGCACCCTGCCCGAACCGTACGACCCGCCGGAGTCGTTGCGGGACTGTCTGCGCGCGGCCCGCGAGACGGGGCACGGATACGTCGTCCTGCATCATGCGATCGCGAGCTGGGCCAACTGGGACGAGTGGTCGGAGTTCGTCGGCGGCCGCTACCTGTACCAGCCCGGAACCGTGCGCGGGGCACCGCGCCCCGACTCCGGCTATCGGCATGCGGTGGAGCAACGGATCACCATCGAGGACAGCACCCACCCGGTGACCGCGGACCTGCCGGCACATCTCGACCTCGTCGACGAGACCTATCTCTGCGAGGTGTTCGAGGACTCCGTGACGCCGTTGCTGCGGACGAACGCACCGATGACCGACGACGTGCACTTCTCCACCGCACTGGCCATGTCCGGGCGGCGGGATGAACGGGAGGGGTGGCAGCACGCCGAGGGATCGTCGCTGGTCGGCTGGTGTCGCACCAACGGTGCATCCCGCCTGGTCTACCTCCAGCCCGGCGACACCGCGGCCACTCTCGCCCACCCGGACTATCGGTCCCTGATCGCCAACTCGCTCCGGTGGGCAGCCCGTTCCATCTGAACTTTTTTTACAGCGAATACAGTTCGATGTGTTGCCGCTCACTCTAGGTGCTACAGTTAGTGAATAAACTGCCAAGTAAGAGGCGCGCCAGCCCCACCGAGGAGAACCCGATGCGTCAGATCCAGCATCCGATGAGTCGAGCCATCTACGAATTCGACGAGGACTTCAACGTCCTCGTGACCACCAAGGACGGCAAGACCGGCACCTTCGACCCCGAAGGCCGGTATCTGCACGGCGAAGTGAAATCCGTTGACCCGGAGATGGCCCGCTGGGTCGGTCTCGGTCCGCGCGAGCCCGTCCCCATCACCCAGAACCGTCGCTTCATGGGCGCTGCCAAGCTCCTGGAGAAGATGCAGGCGGACCGACTCGCCGACGAAGCCCGCAGCAATCGCCTGGCCGAAGGAGGCAAATTGTGACCGAGATCGACACACGCACCCCCGGATCGTCGGCATCCGACGACGAGCAGGCCGACTACGTCGCCAGCTACCAGCGACTGCTCGACACCGACACCCACCCGGTCCCGCAGGTCCTGCGGGAGGAGACCCACGACCTCTACGAGGATCAGAACTTCATCCCGGTCACGCGGTACATCAGCCGCAAGTATCACGAGCTCGAGCGAGATCGTATGTGGTACAAGGTCTGGCAGATGGCGTGTCGTGAAGAGGAGATCCCCGAGCCCGGCGACACGCACATCTACGAGATCTGCGACAAGTCGATCCTCGTCGTGCGCGGCAAGGACATGTCCATCCGCGCGTTCTACAACTCGTGCCTGCACCGCGGCCGGATGCTCCGCGAGGAGAGCGGTCCCGCGGGCAACGACCTGCGTTGTCCGTTCCACGGCTTCTGCTGGAACCTGGACGGATCGCTGAAATCCATGACGTGCGAATGGGATTTCCCCCACGTCGACAAGGATGCAATGAACCTTCCGCAGGTCAAGGTCGACACCTGGGGCGGCTTCGTCTTCATCAACATGGACCCGCAGTCGGAGTCGCTTGCCAGCTTCCTCGGCGACCTGGGCAAGCACTTCGAGGCCTGGCCGCTGGAGGATCGCTACATCCAGGCGCACGTCGCGAAGGTCATCGACGCGAACTGGAAGATCGCCCAGGAGGCGTTCTCGGAGGCCTTCCACGTCATCACCACCCACCCGCAACGTGTTGTGGGAACGGGGGATTCGAACAGCCAGTACGACTCGTGGGGCAACTTCAACCGCGGGATCACCGCCAACGGCGTGCCCAGCCCGCACATCAAGTTCACACCGAGCGAGCAGGAGATGTTCGACTCGATGGTGGATGCGCGCATCGACGAGGACCCGATGGTCACCCTGCCCGACGGTGTCACCGCGCGCGAGATGTCCGGCCTGCTCGCCCGCGAGGGGCTCCGCGAGGTCATCGGTGATGTGAAGGCGGACAACATGTCCGACGCCGAGTCACTCGACAGCATCTACTACACGGTGTTCCCGAACTTCCATCCGTGGGGTGCTTACCAGCGCATCGTCTACCGGTTCCGGCCGAACGGCGACGACCACAACACGTCGATCATGGACGTCTACCTGCTGGCGCCGTTCACCGGGCCGCGTCCGCCGGCCGCGAAGGTGCAGTGGCTGACGCCCGAACAGACCTGGATCGACGCCACGGTCCTCGGCAGCTCGGCCCGCGTGTTCGACCAGGACGCGTACAACATGCCGAAGGTGCACCGCGGCCTGAAGACCACCACCCAGAAGTACCTGCCGATGGCGGCGTACCAGGAACTCAAGATCCGCCACATGCACCACCTGCTCGCGAAGTGGGTGGGCGAGGAAGTCGAC